>JANNNT010000713.1:0-1539 GCA_031398685.1 Rhodocyclaceae bacterium
CGTGGAATCAAGAATTTCCTTTGGCCTTGAGTTGATCTTAGGGGGTATATTGGACAAAATGAGAACCAATTTTTGCTAATTTGATGGAACCAATTTCTGAGGACAGCCCATGGAACAGCAATTGATCGTCGAGGTACTAGAGCAATATCTGGGCCGTCAGGTTCCCTCACTCAAATTGCGTATCCGTTTGTACATGGCCTTGCGCCTGGCGATACTTGATCGTGCCCTGCCGCAGGGAACCCGGCTGCCGCCGACGCGCAGCCTGGCCGAAGACCTTGATCTGGGGCGCAACACGGTCGTTCGGGCTTACGAGCAACTCCTTGTCGAAGGTTATCTGGAGGGTCGGGTGGGCGACGGAACCTACGTTTCCGATGTCGTTAAAACAGCCAGCAAACCGCTGGCTCCCAAACGGCTGATCGGAACGCGCCGCGAAGGGCTCTCCAAGCGCGGCACGTCGATCGCCAACACCGCCGCCAGCAGCGCCATCCAGCATGGCGCCTTCATGCCGGGGATACCGGATGTCGAGCTGTTTCCGTTCAGCATCTGGCGCCGCCTGGTGGCCAAATACATCAATGTCGATCAGTCGCGCCTGCTGCATTACACCCACCTCGGCTACGGCCCGCTCAAGGTGGCACTGGCCAGTTACCTGCGCGTCACGCGCATGATGGTGGTCGATCCAAAACAGATTGTCGTGATCAACGGATCGCACCAGGGCATCGATCTGTGCGCCCGCATGCTCGCCGATCATGGCGACCGGGCGTGGGTTGAGGAACCCGGCTATTGGGGCGCGCGCAATGTGCTGCGTGCTGCCGGGCTGGACGTTGTGCCGATCCCGCTCGACGAAAAGGGACTGGCGCCAAGCATGGATGACTGGTCGCTGCCGCCGCGGCTGATTTTTACTTCGCCCTCCAGCCAATATCCGACCGGCATCGTTCTTTCGCTGGATCGGCGTCTAGAATTGCTGGAGCGCGCGCACCAGTTTGGGTCATGGATCATCGAGGACGACTACGACAACGAGCTGCGCTACGACGAGCGGCCGGTCGCTTCGCTGTTCGGGCTGTGCCGCCGGCAGCGGGTGATTTATCTCGGCACCTTGAGCAAGGTCATGTATCCCGGCATCCGGCTGGCCTATATGGTGCTGCCGGAAGACCTGGTCGATCCCTTCGTCATCGGCAACTCCGAGCTATACCGGGGTGGACGCATGCCGGAACAGGCGGCGCTGGCGGAATTCATCGACGAAGGTTATTTCACCGCCCACATCAAGCGCATGCGCTCGGTCTACCAGGAACGGCGCGACACCCTGCGCCATGAAATGGAATCGCGCCTGGGCGATGCGGTCAGCGTTTCCGGCGGTCACGCCGGTCTGCAACTGCTCTACCGCTTCAACGCGCCGGTGGACGACACGCTGATCGCCGCCCAGTCACTCGCCGAAGGCGTCGTCTGCCGCCCGCTGAGCATGTATTACGCCGATCAGGAGTTCAAGAAACCGGGGCTCAACCTCGGCTTCGCGGCCGTTCCGGTGAAACGGCTCGTCCCGGC
>JANNNT010000457.1:0-2528 GCA_031398685.1 Rhodocyclaceae bacterium
CCTCGCGACGCGGCTCGGCCGGCCGAGCCAGGTGCCCGACGTGCAACGCTTAGCGGCGCATCTCGATCGGGCACTCCCCCCGATGTGGTCCTTCTTGTTTGACCCGACGATCGACGCGACCAACTGGCGCGCCGAACAGGCGATCCGGCCGGCCGTCGTTGCGCGTAAGGTGTGGGGTGGCAATCGCACGTGGTCAGGGGCCGACGCCCAACAGACGCTGGCGAGTGTGATTCGTACCGCGCTGCAGCGCCATCTCAATCCCCACGCCCTGCGCGCGTCGATGCTGCAATCACCAGCCCCGCTCGTCCCTCTCGAGCTGCGGTCGCCCGCAGTAAACTAACGCGCTAATCAATTACGTTGCGTGCACGGGTGATGGGCGAGGGATGGTGGGAGTTGACCTTGCCAACTTTTCCTTGGGACCCTATTCGAAGAGCGCTCAGAGAGCCGCGGAAGGCGCAGCGTTCCCACTAGCCCAACTTCCGCGGTCGTCCAGTCGATTTCGGCAAAATGGCCCACCTGTGATGACGTAACTCGTTTATTTACATCACGGGCCGTCCGGATTCGGCTAAATAGTGACTAACGTATGGCACGTTACGGTTGCATTTCAATGGGTTGTATGCGATCTATAGTGACCAGTGTATATTCGCGAGACGACGCGCAGCCACAAGGGAAAGACCTATACCAACCATCTGCTCGTCGAATCCGTGCACACGCCCCGCGGCCCCCGCCAGCGCGTCATCTGTTCGCTGGGGAGCCTTGCGCCCGCGCCGGCCGACGCGTGGCTGGCGCTGGCGCACAAACTCGAGTCGGCCTTGCACGGACAAGCGTCCCTGCCCGGGTCGCCGGCGCCGATCGAGGACCTTGCGGACAAGGCCCGACAGGGCAAGACGCGCACCCGCATCGCCGGATCGGGGTCCGCCCTTGCGGTCGATCCCGATCGCGTCGACGTGGCGGACGCGCGGGAGGCCGGCCCGGTGCACGCGGGGCATCAGATCTGGAAGCAGTTGGGCATGGAGGCGATCTTGCGCCGCGCGGGCCTGTCCGCGCGCGCCTGTGCCCTGAGCGAAGCGATGACCCTGAACCGATTGATTTGTCCGCGCTCCGAGCACGCCATGCCGGAGTGGATCCGTCGGACGGCGCTGGCGGACATTCTCAAGGCAGACTTCGCGGCCCTTCGAGAGGATGCGCTGTATCGGAATCTGGACCGGCTGCATCCGAATCGTGAGCAGATTGAGCGCGAGCTGGCCGAGCGAGAACGGACGCTGTTCGATCTCGATGACGCGGTGTATCTGTACGACCTCACGTCCACGTATTTTGAAGGCCAAGCCCGAGCGAACCCTCAGGCCAAGCGGGGCTACTCGCGCGACAAGCGGCCCGATTGCAAACAGGTCGTCGTGGGCTTGGTCTTGGATCGGGACGGCTTTCCGAAAGCGCATGAGGTCTTCGACGGCAATCTGCAGGATCGCCGGAGTGTCGACCAGATGCTCGATGCGCTGGAGAAACGCGTGGGCAAGAAGACGGGCGCCACGGTGATTGTCGATCGGGGCATGGCCTATGCGGAGAACCTGGACCAGATCCGTCGGCGCGGGTTGCACTATCTGGTCGCCGGCCTGCAGCCGGAGCGGAACGAGTGGCTGGATGAGTTTGAGACGGACGACGATTGGGAAAACGTCGTCCGCCTCCCCTCGCCGCGCAATCCCTTTCAGACAAAGACGCGCGTGGAGATCAAACGCCGGCAGAAAGGCGACGTGGTCTATATTCTCTGCCGCAGTGAAGGCCGCCAGGAGAAGGACCGGGCCATTCGCGACACGCATGAACAGCGATGGCTCACCGACGTCACCAAGCTGCAACAGCGGGTGGCAAAGGGCCGCCTGAAGCAGCCCGCCAAGATCCAGCAAGCCATCGGTCGGCTCCTGGAGCGGTATCCCCGGGTGGCGCGGTACTACGAGATCGCGTACGACACCGAGCACCGCACGATTGTCTGGCACGCACACGAGGCGAAGAAGGCGAGCGCGGCGAAGCTCGATGGAAGTTACATCCTGAAAACCGATCGACAGGATCTGACGGCGGACGCGATCTGGCGCACCTATATCCTGCTGACGCGTGTCGAAGATGCGTTTCGCGATTTGAAGAGTCCGCTGATGGAGCGCCCGATTTTTCATCACCGGCAAAACCGGACGCAGACGCATATCTTTCTGTGTGTGCTCGCCTATCACCTGCTGACGGCGATCGAGCATCGGTTCTTGCAGGCCGGCATGCATACGTCCTGGTGGACCCTCCGTCAGCAACTCAGCACCCATCAAGTCGTGACGGTCGTCCTGCCCACGACCGACGGTCGCGTGCTAAAAATCCGGAAAGCCACCGTACCCGAGGCGATCCACCGCGAGATCTACGCGACGCTGCGAATCCCGGCGGAGGTCATGACACCGGTCAAGACTTGGACCGCCAAGGCGACCTAGTGACGACAAAAACGCTAACCTGTTGAAAATAAAGCATCGTCGTCAGAAAATCGCGGAAGTTGGGCTAGG
>JANNNT010000743.1:0-2446 GCA_031398685.1 Rhodocyclaceae bacterium
GTCGTGATCGCCGCCGTCAGGGTGGTCTTGCCATGGTCAACGTGACCAATCGTGCCGACGTTTACGTGCGGCTTCGTCCGTTCAAATTTTGCCTTAGCCATTGCCGGTACCTCAAAACGTTAGAAGTTAAAAAAACCGTCGGTGCATGCACCGTGGTGCCCATGGGCAGGATTGAACTGCCGGCCTCTCCCTTACCAAGGGAGTGCTCTACCACTGAGCTACATGGGCGTCCTGCTTGCAGCCCCAAAACAATACTCCTGCACCGCGTGGAGCGGGTGAAGGGAATCGAACCCTCGTCTTAAGCTTGGAAGGCTTCAGCTCTACCATTGAGCTACACCCGCGAAACCATTTACCCGCAGCACTACCAATCACAACCGCTTATAGCGGTATTCTTGGTGGAGGGAGAAGGATTCGAACCTTCGAAGGCAAAGCCGTCAGATTTACAGTCTGATCCCGTTGACCGCTTGGGTATCCCTCCAACTCGGAACCGAAAATTTTGACGCCCCAGAGAAGGATTGTCAAACAATTTTTTTCGAGTCGGGCAGCATCATAGCAGAAATCATGCCGAGAAGCACTATTTTTGCTGCTTTTATGAGATTGCCGCGCAAACACGCCATCTCGGCGCACGATACAATGCGACATCCTGACCTGGAGCTAATCATTGCCCTCCCCCGAACCCGACAACAACACTGATCTGCTGCATAGCCCACAGACCCGTCCGCATGTACGACAACTCGCCTTGCAGTGCGCGGCGACATTTGCCGTGCTCTCGCTGGCCTGGCCATACGTCGGCTTCCGTGGTGAAGCCCTACCCTGGCCGGAAACAGCCTTGGCCATTGGCGGCGTGGCTCTGCTGATCAGCACCCTCACACGCCAACCCTGGTGGTGGCGGCTAATACACGCGCTGTTCGCCCCACTGGCCTGGGGCATTGCGGCATTGTCAATTGATCCCGGCTGGTTTTTGCTGGCTTTCCTTCTGATGCTTCTCGTTTATCGCGGCGCGATTTCCGGCCAGATACCGCTTTATCTGTCCAACAGTGCTACCGCAACGGCCCTTGCCGAACTCACGTCCGAGCAGCCGGAAATGCGTTTCATTGACCTCGGCGCAGGCATCGGCAGCATACTGTGCCCACTTGCCAAGACTCAGCCGTCGGCGCATCTCAGCGGAATCGAAAACGCCCCGGGCACTTGGCTGGTCGGCTATCTGCGCACGATTGGACTGGCCAACTGCAAGTGGTTCTGGGGTGATATCTGGCGCGTCAATCTTGCAGAGTACGACGTGGCTTACGCCTTTCTCTCACCAGCTCCGATGTCGGCATTGTGGGAAAAAGCTCAGCGCGAAATGCGCCCGGGAAGTCTGTTCATCAGCAACAGCTTCCCCGTACCGGGAGTTGAAGCCAGCCGCATCGTCGAGATTGACGACGCCAGGCAAACCCGACTGTACTGCTACCGGTGCTGACTAAAGCCGGATGCCGTGGCGGGCAATGACAACCATGGCCTGGGTTCTGCTCGAAACCCCAAGCGCCTTGAAAATCGCCGTGAGGTGGATCTTGACTGTCCCCTCAGACAAGCCGAGCAACCCGGCGATATCTCGATTGGACTTGCCGCACGCCATCAGACCAAGCACTTCGGCCTGTCGCTCGGACAAGCCGAAATCTGACGGCTCGACCTCTCCGCCATTCAAGGTATGCGGAGAAATTGCAACAAAGGTTGCCGGCAACAGATCGGGAGGGAACACGCGGCCGGACAGCACTTCGCGCAAAGCCGCAAGCAAGCGCTCACTGGAATAAGCCTTGGGAACAAAACTGGCCGCCCCGCATTTCATCGCTTTGTTCACCGTATACGCATCGTCGTAGGCGGAAAGAATAACGACGGGCATCGCTGGATAGTGGTGACGAAAAGTCCGCAGACACGAAAACCCATCGATTCCGGGCAAACCCAGATCAAGCAGGATCAAATCAAAAACCTCCCCTTGCTCAAGCAAGGCGCTCGCCCCATCACTATCAGCCACCGCCAGAATTTCGACATCTTTCTCAAGCTGGCGCAAGGTCTGAACCAGTCCCTCCCTGACCAAGGCGTGATCTTCAACTACGAGCAGTTTGAGCATGGCGTCGGATGCAATCAGGGTTATTATTGGCCTGCACTCTATCACTAACTCAGAGCTTGGCAAATCCAAAGCAACGATTCGCACCAAGACAAACTTCTCACCGTGAACGGAGACACCCATGTCAAACAACGATTTTTCCAACGATCCGCTCGATTTCACCAAGAACCTTTGGGAAAAAGCAGGCTTTTCGCTGCCCGGCATGGTCACCCCGACGTTCGACGTGGACGAACTGGAAAAACGACTGACTGATCTCAAGGCGGTCGAAGGCTGGCTCAAGATGAACCTGTCGATGCTGCAGATGACCATCCAGGGCCTTGAGATGCAGTGCGCTACGCTCAA
>JANNNT010000027.1:0-3507 GCA_031398685.1 Rhodocyclaceae bacterium
TTGCCGTCGAAGCCGTCGAGCAGGCGGTTGAGCAGCTTGATCTGCCGCTCGTTCATGGTCGTTGTGGCCCAGCGTTGCCAGAAGCGAGTTTTGCCGAGTACGGCATCCAGCGTGATCTGCGCGCTATCGACGGTGCGCCCCAATGTGTCGAGGAACCAGTGCAGCCAGGCCGTGACATCGAGGCTTCCTTTTTGCGTGCGTTCCAGGACGTCATAGTAGTCACGTCGTTCGCGCTGGATCTGGGCCGACAGGCTGTAAAAGCGTTGCGGGCTGCCGTCGGCCCGCGCCAGCAGCAGGTCGCCGATGGCGCGGGCGATGCGGCCGTTGCCGTCATCGAAGGGGTGCAGGGTGACCAGCCAGAGGTGCGCCAGCCCGGCTTTCAGGATGGGATGATCCGTGGTGCCGCCATTCAACCAGTCAAGAAAACAGGCCATCTCGCCGGCCAGACGGTTGGCGGGCGGAGCCTCGAAATGAACCGTCTGGCGACCGATGGGGCCGGAAATGACCTGCATCGGGCCGTTGGCGTCATCGCGGTACGCCCCGGCGCGAATCGGATTCAGGCCGCTGTAGCCAGTCGGGAACAGGGCCACATGCCAGGAGAACAGGCGATCCTGAGTCAATGCTGTTTCGCCATGTGTGATGGCATCAAGCACCATCTCGACCACGCCTTCGACATGCCGATCCATTGGAGCGAGTGCGCCGATGTCCACACCCAGGCGGCGAGCGATTGAGGACCGCACGGCTTCGGCGTCGAGCAGTTCGCCCTCGATCTCGCTGGTCTTGAGCACATCCTCGGTCAGCGCCGCGAGGCTCGCCTGATCGCGCAAGGCCATGCCGACGTCGGCCAGTCTTCCGATCAACATCCCCTGAGCGCGGCTGACGTGTGCCAGTGGCTCGGCCAGCGCAGCCAGATCGTAGCGCCATTTCGGCCAGTCGCTGGATTGCCAGATGTAGAGGGATTCGCTGCGTGTCATGCGGAGATTGTGGCGCCTATTCTCCGCAAAGGCAAGTTATTCGCCGCATTTTATGCGGTTAATATAGGGGCTATTCACCGCATAGTGATCGCAAAAAAATCAATTGGACGGGTAAAAACCTGTGCATGGATCGACAAGCAACCAAACGACCAAAGGGTAGAGTAGAGAACAGGCTCTCTCGCCTGCCCTCCTTTATCAAACCGTGCATGCGGTTCTCCCGCGCCTCATTTGAGCGCGTCAAAGAGATTGTTGAAATCATCCGACCAGGCCAGGGCAGCCTTGTCCGGGTTGAGGGGCGTGGCGGCCTGACGGATGGATTCCCGCTCCAGGACACGGGGATTGGCGGCTACCAGCACCCAGTCGGTGTTACGTAGCGCCGGGTTGTCGTTTTCGTCATGGATCAGGATGGCGTGAAGCCCTTTGGCAGCCGCGATCCGCGCCACTATCGGCGGTAACCAGAGGAATTTGTTGGTGACGTGAAAGGCGATGATGCCATCTGGATTCATGTGCTTGAGGTACACGCCCATGGCCTCGGTGGTGATGAGGTGGACGGGAATCGAATCGCCGGAAAAGGCATCCACTGCCAGTACATCGAAATCATGCGGAGCCTCCCGCTCCAGCGATAGTCGGGCATCGCCGAGCATGGTTTCAATATGGGCATGGCTGTTGCCGATAAAGGTGAATTCAGAACGCGCGAGTTCGACAACCGCCGGATCGATTTCGTAGAAGCGGTAGACGTCCCCAGCCCGCCCATAGAGGGCCAGGGTGCCTGCGCCCATGCCGATCAGTCCGACCTTCTTGCCATACGAACCGCTGCTGGCTATGGCGCGGCCGATGCCCGCGCTGGGGCCGTAATAGGCGGTGGGTTCCTGCTGCCGCGCCGGCAGCAGGAACTGTTCGCCATGTTTGACCGAACCGTGGTAGAGCTGGCGCACATTGTTGGCGGGATTGTCACGCTGCGTGTCCAGACTGAGGAGCGAGCCGTAAAAATTGCGCTCCATCTGCCGAGCGCCCTCGACATCGTCCCTGATCTGCTCGAAAAGGAAATAGCCGCACAACATGGCCAACGCGCCTGTTGCCGCGATCATGGGCTTGCGGTCCCGCAGCACCGCCATGGCAAGCAAAGCCGTGACGACCAGGCCGATGCCGAGCTCGTAATAAGCCGGCAAGACGCGTGGCGCAACCAGCCCGACGGCAATGCCGCCCAAGGCGCCGCCCAGGGACAGCATCAGGTAGAAGCGCGTCAGATAGCGCGGCCCTGGTCGCAAGCGGGCCAGTTCGCCGTGGAGGAACATGCAGAAAAAGAAGAGGCCAGTGGCGTAGAGCGGAATGGCCATCTTGACGCTCATGCCCCCCAACGCGTAGGCGCAAGAGGCCAGGAACAGGCCGGCCGGCAGCAGAAAAACCTTACGCCGGTACCAACGGTCGCTCTCGAAACACAGCACGAAGGTCAGCAGATATATGGTCAGGGGAAGCAGCCACAGGAAAGGAATCGCGGCAACGTTCTGGGTCAGGTGGTTGGTGATGGCGAGCAGCAGCCACGAACCCATGGCAGACAGGCCTAGCCAGAGCAGGTAATCCCGCAGGCGGGGATCCCAGTCCGCCTCGGGGTCGTGTTTCTGGGCGTGAACTGGCGGCGGCAGGGCATGCAGGTGGCGCAGATAATTGAGTGCCGCGCCGGAACACAGCAGCACGAACAGGGCGTACAGCCAGGACCAGGCATAAGCCTGTTGTAGCAGGGCGGCGCGAGGCTCGATGATGAACGGGTAGCAAATGAGCGACACCAGGGAAGCCAGGTTGGAGTGGGAAAAATAGCGGTAAACGTGCGCATCCTGAATGGTGCGAGCCACCCATGTCTGGATCAGCGGGCCGGTGGTGGAAAGCAGGAAATAGGGCAGGCCGATAGTCCCCAGCAGCAATCCCAGGATCCACAGCGTCGGCTCTTCCGCGCCGCCGGGTTTCCAGTGCGCGGCTGCCACGATCGGCATAAAAACCAAGCTTGCCGCCAGCAAACCAATATGGACAGCCACCTGGCGGCGTGCGCTCAGATTGCGCGAGATCCAGTCGGAATAAGCATAGCCCGCAAGCAACACCACCTGGAAGAAGACCATGCACACTGACCATACCGCAGCGGATCCGCCAAACCAGGGCAAGATCTGCTTGGCGATGAGCGGCTGCACCAGAAACAGGAGGAAGGCACTGGTAAAAATGGTTCCGGCGAACAAGAACCTGGAGAGAACGAGGGGCATAAATGGATGTTACCAGCTAGAGACTGCCGTGAGGATTTGAAGGGCGCAATCGTTATTGCTCCGATTGAGGGGCGGCGCAGGGATGGGCTACTTGTGCGAGTTGCTTCGCATTCCTGCCAGGCCCGATTCGTCCGACGCTGTAACCCTCGCTTCCGCGCCTTCCCAGTTCAGGTCCAACCGGCTAGCCAAAGGGTAGAGTAGAGAACAGGCTCTCGCCTGCCCTCTACTCTACCCTTTGGTTGCTCCTAGCCGTGCGATGAATTCGCAGAGAAGAAATCATAAAG
>JANNNT010000052.1:0-4480 GCA_031398685.1 Rhodocyclaceae bacterium
CGGGTAGCGGGCGTGTTTCGCCCTCGATGGTGACTTGCCGTTCTTCCATCGCTTCGAGCAGGGCGCTTTGTGTTTTCGGCGTGGCTCGGTTGATCTCGTCGGCGAGCAGGATCTGCGAGAACAGGGCGCCAGGAAGAAACCTGAAATTGCTGTGTTCGCGGTCGAAAATCGAAATGCCGATCACGTCGGCCGGCAGCATGTCGCTGGTAAATTGAATGCGCGAAAACTGCAGGCCCAGCAGCCGCGCCAACGTGTGCGCCAAGGTTGTCTTGCCGACGCCGGGCAGGTCTTCAATCAGTAGATGTCCGCGCGCCAGCAGGCAGGACAAGGCGAGCCGTATCTGCGTCTCCTTGCCGAGAATGATCTGGGTGGCGGCAGCGATGAGCTCGCTTATGGTGGTTTGTTTTTCAGCGGTTTGCAGGGCGATATGCATGTTGTCGTGGGGAAGTGATTGGGCTGATAATGAACCGACAGCGAATTACGGACTACTATATCCCGTCTGATTGACGGCAGGGAGGCCACAGTGACCAGCACCGCATTCATTACCCACCGGGATTGTCAGTTGCATGACATGGGTGCCTTTCATCCCGAGTGTCCGGCACGGCTAAACGCGATCAGCGACCATCTGATCGCACAGGGCCTCGACCACTATTTTGTGTATTACGATGCCCCGCTGGCGACCTTTGAACAACTGCTCCGTGTGCATTCGGCCTCACATCTGGAACGTCTGAAGCGGAACTCGCCGACTCTGGGCATCGTACACCTTGATCCGGATACGGCAATGAATCCTCATACCTGGCAAGCGGCCTTGAGGTCGGCTGGCGCGGGCGTCATGGCGGTCGACCTGGTCATGGCGGGTGAGGTTCAGAATGCCTTTTGTTCTGTCCGCCCGCCGGGCCACCACGCTGAACGGGCCAATGCGATGGGCTTCTGTTTTTTCAACAACATCGCTGTTGCGGCAGCACACGCATTGAAGGTGCACGGGCTTTCCAGGGTTGCGATCATCGATTTTGACGTGCACCACGGAAATGGCACCGAGGAGTGCTTCAGCGGCAACGGCCATGTGCTGATGGCCAGCATTTTTCAGCATCCCTATTATCCCTATAGCGGAACGGACAACGAGTCGTTCAATATGCTCAATGTTCCCGTTCCACGAGGTACGGGCAGTGAGGAGTTCCGCATGGTGGTCACCGATACGTGGATGCCCCGTCTCATGGAGTTCATGCCGCAAATGATCTTCATCTCGGCGGGTTTTGACGCGCACAGTGAAGACGAGTTGGGCGGGCTGAATCTCAATGAAAAGGACTTCGCCTGGGTGACTGAGCAAATCAAGTTGCTTGCCGACGAGTTTGCTCAGGGGCGTATTGTCTCGATGCTGGAAGGGGGCTATGTTTTTTCTGCGCTGGCGCGTAGTGTTGCTGCCCACATCAAGGTTCTGGCCGGTCTTTGAGCAACTTTTCGGCTGTTTCTGTCAGCCAATTGGCCTTAGCCGCGTTTTTCATGGTCGGGCGGTGCGCCTTCAGTTAAAATCATTAACTTAATTTTTTGGTACTTACTCATACTCATGAACACAATTACTGGATCCATGGTTGCAATTGTTACACCGATGCACGCGGACGGCAGCCTCGACCTGCCTGGCATGCGTCGTCTGATCGACTTTCATGTGCAGGAAGGAACGGACGCGATTGTCGTTGTCGGTACAACCGGTGAATCACCGACGGTCGACGTTGAAGAACATCACGAGTTGATTCGTCTGGCTGTCGAGCATTCAGCCGGCAGGATTCCGGTAATCGCCGGGGCCGGCGCAAATTCAACGGCGGAAGCCATCGCCATGACGCAGTATGCCAAATCGGTCGGTGCCGATGCCGCGTTGTCTGTGGTGCCTTACTACAACAAGCCGACACAGGAAGGCCTCTATCGCCATTTCAGGGCCGTTGCTGAAGCGGTGGATCTCCCGGTCATTCTCTACAACGTACCTGGTCGTACCGTGGCTGACCTGAATAATGAGACAACCTTGCGTCTGGCTCAAATTCCAAACATTGTGGGTGTCAAGGATGCGACCGGCAACATTGATCGTGCATGTGAACTGATTGCGCGTGCGCCGGACGGATTCTCGGTCTATAGCGGTGATGATCCGACCGCCTGCTCGATGCTGCTGATGGGCGGGAAAGGCAATATTTCGGTAGTGGCCAACATTGCGCCGCGCATGATGCACGAGATGTGTGCTGCGGCGCTGAAGGGTGATCTTCCCAAGGCTCGGGAATTGCATTTCCGTATGCTCGGTCTGCATCGCCAATTGTTCTGTGAAGCCAACCCGATCCCGGTCAAGTGGGCGTGTCAGCAACTCGGATTGATCGAAGACGGCATTCGCCTGCCATTGACCCCTCTGTCGCCGGAGTGCCATGAACGAGTTCGTGGTGCCATGCGTCAGGCGGGTTTGCTGGCTTAATCTCAGGTTTTCAGGAATCCCCGATGAAATTTGTTGTTTCGCGTCTGACGCTCTGTTCGTTAGCAGTAGTCCTTGCGGCCTGTAGCAGTATCGGTCTTGAGTCGAAGAAGATTGACTATAAGTCGGCCTCATCGGTAAAGGTGCCGACGCTTGAGATACCGCCTGACCTGACCTCGCCAACGCGGGATGATCGATTTGCCGTCCCCGATGCCGCTGGCAAGGGAACGGCAACTTTTTCAACCTACGCGGGCGAACGTTCGCCGGAGGCGCGCGCGCAGCAATCGAGTGATGTTCTGCCTCAGGTTGACAAGGCGCGCATCGAACGGTCGGGTAGTCAGCGCTGGCTGGTGGTCGCGGGTACGCCTGATAAACTTTGGGGGCCGGTCAAGGACTTCTGGCAGGAAACCGGTTTCCTGATCAATCTTGAATTGCCTGAAGCCGGCGTGATGGAAACCGACTGGGCTGAAAACCGTGCCAAGATTCAGGACGGCGGTATACGCAGTCTAATCGGCAAGGTGATGGATTCACTCTATTCGACGCCCGAGCGTGACAAGTTCCGCACTCGTTTTGAACCGGGGACGGAGCCGGGAACAACCGATATCTTCGTCAGCCATCGCGGCATGTATGAAATCTATGTCACGGAAAAGAGTGATCAGACCAAGTGGCAGCCGCGAGAACCGGATCCGGAACTCGAAGCGGAAATGCTGCGTCGCCTGATGGTACGCTTCGGCAGCGATCAAAAACGTGCTGATGCTGAAATTGCTGCTGCAAGGGAAAAGCCGGCTGATCGCGCAAAACTGTCGCGCGGCAATGATGGTGCCGGTACGCTGGAGGTGCAGGAGTCCTTTGACCGTGCCTGGCGTCGTGTCGGGCTGTCACTTGACCGAGTTGGTTTTACGGTTGAAGACCGGGATCGCTCCAAGGGGCTTTACTTCGTTCGCTATGTCGATCCTGAAGTCGACAACGAGAAGAAAAACGATGGTTTCCTGTCCAAACTGGCGTTCTGGAAAGGTTCCGGACCTGCACCCCAATCGAAGTTCCGTATCTTCGTAAAAGACAGCGGAGCCTTGACGACAGTTCAAGTGCTGTCTTTTGAGGGGGGTATTGATCAGTCCGACACTTCAAAGAAGATCCTGACCTTGCTCCATAATCAACTGAAGTAGAAGTAATTGCTGTCCGGAGTGATCCGGACTTCCACACTAAAGCCCGGTATTTACGGGCTTTTTTGTTATCTATCGTCCGAAGGAGTACAATTCAATCTATAGATTTTTGAGTAGCTAGATGAGTAGTTATATCTATGGCTACGTGAGCGGCGGTGCCCGAGGATTAGTCTAGCTACTCAAGGAGAGCGGAATGGCAAGATTGGCAGGGGTTTTGACAGACGTTCAAATCCGGCACTGGATCAAGGCGGGTCTTCCAGTGGCTAAATCTGACGGTGCAGGGCTTACCTTCACGCTATCAGCCAAAGGGACCGCGGCATGGGTGCTGCGCTATCGCATCGGCGGTAAGCAAAAGGAACTCACCCTTGGTAACTATCCCGACTTGACTCTGACCAAGGCACGAGAGCATGCAGCAGCCAAGCGCGTAGCGGTTCAGCAGGGTATCGACGTCGCCCAGGCAGAGCAGGCCAGGAAGGTGGCGATGACTGCTGCTGGAACCGTCACGGAACTCTGCGACGAGTATTTCGCGCGAACAGTGAAAGGTCGGATCAAACGGCCTGACTGGGTTAGAGCGATCCTTGACCAAGATGTAATCCGTACGATGGGGAAATCACGAATCTCCGATGTAAAGCCGGTTGACGTTGATCGAATGGTCGCGGGCATCGTTCGGCGGGGATCGCCAATTATGGCAAATCGCGTTCTGACGACAACCAAAGCCGTGTTTGACTATGCCATTCGTCGCCACTGGATCGAGTACAACCCCGCTGCCGCATTCAGCAGAAAAGATGCTGGCGGGGAAGAGAAAGCCAGGACCAGGGCATTAGCCGATGCAGAGATAACGACGCTGATCAAAGCTTTTGATGCCGCTGGC
>JANNNT010000068.1:0-2660 GCA_031398685.1 Rhodocyclaceae bacterium
GGTCGACTGTCGAACCGGAAAGTCCTGCCATGTCCCGAACTACCCTGAAGTTACCCGCAAAACTCGCCACTCCGCGCGCATCTGACGACGCCAGAGGGCCGACACGCAAACCGATTCGTGGCGGGTCCAAGTCACCGAAACAGTCTCTTGCTCCGCGTGCCAACGGCAACGAAACCAGAACGGCACGCCCGGCCGCCGAACCCGGCAGGCCACGCTCCACATCACGCTTCAATCAGGAGGCGCCTCGTGCCCCGGCTCGCGCGGTAGAGCCGGCGCCGGGCGCAGCTCCGGACAACACGGACAGGAACAGGGAAGCGCCACGTCCGCGTGAAGTGCGCGCGCCGCAGCTCCCCAAGGCCTATCCGAAACGTGGCATTGCCCGCAGCACGGGGGCACGCGCCCTCCCGCCACCTCGTGACTTCAGCGAAAACAACGCGCCTCGGCCTGAACCCACGTGGATCAGCACGGCGCCCCCGTTGCCAACGCTCCCGCTCCCGCCCCGCCAGGACGCCCCGTCCCGTCCACAAACCGTCAAACCGGAAGCCCCAAGACGTCCGCTGAACGAGCCGCCACGGCTCTCAAAGCGGATCAGTGAGATGAGTCAGTGTTCGCGGCGCGAGGCCGACGAATGGATCGAAAACGGCTGGGTGCGTGTCGATGGGGTGGTGGTCACGACGCTCGGTACGCGGGTGCATCCCAACGCCAAGGTCGAGATCAAGAACGAAGCCAGCACGCACCAGACGGAGAGCGTGACTATCCTGCTCAATAAGCCCCTCGACACGGTTTCCGGAGAGGACGAAGTCGGCAGCGAAACCGCGTTGCAAATGATCCGCCTGGAGAATCGCTGGGTTGAAGACGACACCCGATTCATTTTCAAGGCCACCCATTTACGCGGTCTGGCACAGGCGGGCAAGCTCGACGCCGACTCGACGGGCATGCTGGTATTCACTCAAGAAGGCAGTGTCGCGCGCCGTATTACTGGCGACGATACGCGACTGGAAAAGGAATACATGGTGCGGGTCGAGGGCGAACTTACGCCGGAGGGAATGAAGTTGCTCAACCACGGCCTGGCGCTCGACGACGTCAAGCTCAAGCGTGCGCAAGTCTCCTGGCAGAACGAGCAGCAATTGCGTTTTGTGCTGCACGAAAGCAAAAAACAGCAGATTCAACGCATGTGCGAACTGGTCGGCTTGCGCGTGACCAGTATCAAACGCATCCGCATCGGCAGCGTATCGCTCGGTAAACTGCCCGCTGGACAATGGCGCTACCTGCGAGAAAACGAACGCTTTTAGGCAAGGGCGGAGGAATAGACGCCCTTCCCGGTCAGCACGCCTTCCTGCGCAGAGCATAGGCTGCGCAACCGACAAAGGCTGCGATAAGCATCCACTTCAAGGATGCGGCTGTGCCAGCGGCAAAGTAGAGACCCGGCGGGACAGGGCCGGTGCCCAGCACGAAGTATAGGTGGAGTGCATTTTCGACGGCATCTGCCGCTGCGCCAATCGGCAGTACGAGTGCGAGCATCGATCGGGTCCGTTCCCCGAAACTGCGAAAGAGCCTCGTTCGCCTGGACAGGACGTAGCCAAATCCCCCGTAACACAGCAAAAACGGGAAATCCACCGCAAAGTGGTGCTTGAATCGAGCAATGTCCAAAGGTCGCCAAGAGCTCAGTACGGTCTGGAATGCTGATTCGGTGAATGTCAGCTGAATGACCGGAATGCTCGGCTCGAGGGGCGACGTGTAAATGGCCATGACCACGAAGAGTAGCGCTGACACGGCGGCCAAGAGTTGGGCGACTCGCACGACGTGCGGTGGGGCTACGTTTGAATTGACCGGACCAGCGCGGCTTGTCGGGCAGGTCCGCTGATAAGCGGCTGCTTCCCTTCACGCGAGTCTGGTGTTGCTCTCACCATTGCGCGGCCCGTCAGCGTAAGGCGATTGAAAAATGCGATGTTATCCAAGTGTTTTCTGCCTATAGGTGTAACGGCTTGCATTTGAAACCTGCCGTGCTCGCATTAAACGCGTTTTTCGGCTCAAATAACTTCAAACGAAAAACTGTTTATGCTCACATTGTCTGCCCAAATAGGCAGTCCCGTCCGCAACCTCTGAGACGCGGCCGGACTTCTGACGCAAAGGTATCGCCGTTAACAGCAGAGCACGGCCCTTCACAACGGCAATTACCGTTCTCTCCCCGCCTCATGCCACGCCTTGCGTACCGGTGAAAGCAGATACTCCATGACCGAGCGTGTCCCGAGCAGGATTTCCGCATTGCTCTGCATGCCGGCGCTCAAGGCGAAGCGTTTGCTGTCCATCTCCAGCTGCATGGCCTTCAGGCTCACCAGCGCCTTATAGACCAGCGGCGGGTTTCTGCTTTGTGCCTTGTCGTTCGGATTGCTGTTGTTATTCGTATTGTTGTCCGCCGAGTCGGCGCTCACATGCTCGACCACGCCTTCAACCATGCCGTACTTCTGGAACGGAAAGGCCGCGAACTTGAGTTTCACGGGCTGGCCCTGGCGCACGAAGCCGATGTCCTCGTTGCTGACCCACACTTCGGCCCGGAGCGTTTCTTCTTTCGGCACCAGCGTCAGCAGGACCGTCCCCGGTTGCACCACCGTCCCGGGGGTATGCGTCGACAGGTCCTTGACCACGCTGTCCTGCGTCGC
>JANNNT010000078.1:0-5065 GCA_031398685.1 Rhodocyclaceae bacterium
TCCGGGAAAGCCAGCGATGCCGAGATCAAGGAGTTTTCAGCCATGCCGCGGGACATTGGGCCTGCGCGCGGGAAAGTTTTTGACGTGCTGCTGGCAACCACGAGCAAATAACAAAAGGTTTGCCGCGCCTACCTCGACGGATGTACAGCTATTACGACAAATGGGAGCACCCAGTTGATGGCTCCCTCTGCTGTTTTTGCGGCCTTCTGCCCGCCCGCTACGGCGGGCTTTTCTTTGGGGGCGTATGCTCTGCACGCTGACACTACAAGAAGCGGGGGAATTACTGCGGGAACTGGCGAAACTGATACGGGAGCAAGACGAGGTGTTAAAGCATATCGAATCACGGAGTCCACGGAGCACCTGAGTTGACTGGTGCCCGTGCCGCCAAAACCAACGGCTGTTTTTCATTCAGCCGGGCCAATGCGACTCACGATCCATTGTGATAAAAATCAACGATCAATGATCTTTAGCCAGTTGCCGATGTCTTACCCGTCAAATGAACACATGCCTTGCTGTCTTGTGCTTTTCTGTATTTGCACGGGCCTTATTCTGTCTTACTATCAGCTCGTTGTAATTCGGATTTCCCGTTCGCTGCCGATGAACGTCGCAATTCACCATTTCTCGGATTCAACCAATTACTATCCGAGAAGATTTTGTCGATGAAGTTGACTCAATGCCCGCGTGACGGGCTATTCAGATAGGTGAACGTATGCGTTACTGGCCGAGATGGATCAGAAAATCTGGCTTGCAGCCTTTGCGGGGCAATGACGGAAGCGATGGGCGCAAGTTGTTCAAGCTCCTGCGCTTCTATTCTGTCGCCAGCCTCGCCGCAATGTTCATCGCGGCCGTGCTTTTCATCTTGTTCATCCGCAAGGTGGCTGTGCAAGACATCATAGAGCTTTCGGAAAGGAACAATCTCACCCTTGCACAGACGGCACTGAATGAGGTCAAACCGGAACTCCTTCGCTTCCTGGTTACAGTCGAAAAAATTAACCCGGGTGAACCGGTCAATGTAAAGCCGCCTGAAGAACTCATGTCGGTAATAGAGAAGGTGCTGCGCAATACTGCGGTGGTCAGGATCAAACTCTACAATCGCCTGGGCACGGTGGTCTTTTCGACGGAACACGAGCAGGTTGGCGAGGATCAAGAAGAAAACGGCGGATTCCAATCGGCAATCAAGGGCAAGGTCACGAGTATCTTGATTTATCGCGGTACGTTTAACAGTTTCGACCGGGTGACAGAAGACGACAATCTCATCTCGACGTATATTCCAATACGCGGCTCACTCAATGAAGCGACCCCGGGCGTGTTCGAAATCTACACCGACGCAACGTCACTCGTTATCCGTAACGAACGCACTGAATTCATGATTCTGCTCGGAGTCGGGCTGATTCTCGGTTTCCTTTACGTCATACTGCTACTGATCGTGCGCCGTGCATCCAACGTAATCGACTTGCAGCAACAGACCATTCGTGAGAGGACGGCGACCTTGGAAAAGCTTTCGGCCCACCTGCTGACTCTTGAAGAGCGCGACAAGAAGAGAATCGCGGTCGAGCTACACGAAGGACTCGCGCAAACGCTGTGTACGCTTAAGATGGCCCTTACGTCCTCGCTGGAGGACATGCCTAAACGCGGCAGGGCCGTCGGCACGATGGAGAAAATCATTCCAGCTTTGCAGAGCGCAATTCAAGAGGTTCAGGACATCGCTCAGGGGTTACGGCCGTCGAGTCTGGATACATTGGGACTGCTGCCAACCATTAACTACTTCTTCAGGAGTTTCGAGCGCACGAATCCTGAAATTCGTATCGAGCACAATATTTCCTTACAGGAAGGCAACATTCCGACGCCGCTCAAGATCGTGATTTTCCGCATCGTCGAGACCGTGCTCAGGATCATTGCAAGCCAAGCAAATACTGACTGCATCCAGCTTGATTTACGATTGGTCGAAGAGAAGATCGCGCTTAAAATCGTCGACAATCCACCCTATTCGGCTCAGGCAGCATTGATGCCTACCGATCAATCCAACCTGAAACAGCGCTTCGCGAAGATTCACGAGCAGACCGTATTGTCTGGGGGAACGTTTTCGGTAGACTGGAATGCGGCGGAAGGCTTAACGATTCATGCGGTCTGGCCGTCCGTCTTAGCGAATGCCTCGTTGAACTCTGAAATCACGGACCTTTGGATTCCGGCCGAGGCGTCATCGTCCTCCGATGATCGTTGATGCGCCACGTAGACTTGCAAGCCTGCTGCGATCTCGACCGGCAAAGTCAGGCGTTCTTGTGCATCCTGGCAGGTAGGGCGGCCGTATTCGATTTACGGTAGAGGGCTTCAATGCTCACGGCTGTATCAGCGTGCAGACATGCTTACGACCGATTTCAACACCTTCGAGCATCCGTGAATGTGATGAAAATAGCCTTCCCGCGTTTGATGATGCGCGCAGGGAATTTGAGCGGGACTACCTGGTCCGACTTTTGCAGACCACCGTCGGCAACGTGGCGCATGCCGCTCGTGTTGCCCAGCGCAACCGGACCGAGTTTTACAAACTGTTGGCCAAGCATGGCCTGGACCCCGTCAACTTCAAGCAGAGGTTTCTTTAGGAGACGGACTAAGCACACGTGTGCACGTTGCCAAACCGTTTGTCCGGGCAAAGCACGATTTTCCTGATGACTTATTGGACTTTGCTGGTTCAGCCCAATTAATGTTCTTCCGCTGCAAAGCTACAGTGTTTACCCCGTTGCCGGATGTCGTCGTGCTTGTTAATTTCTACCTATTGAATGGATTCGGTCCTGATCGGCAAGGAGAAACGGTGGGTATCGTCTGGAAGGCGGTTGTGCTGGTGCTCTGGCTCGGCATTTGCCGGGGTGCAGAGCCGTCCATCTATACCTATACAGAAGACGATGGCTCCGTATCCCTCAGCAATGTTCCCACCGACCGGCGTTATGTGGTGTTGGTCGGGGAAAAGGGAGAAGGGCCTCAAAATCTCCCTGCCAGCACCCGTTTGCGGGGCGGCGTGGGGGCGAAAAACCGTGGCTTGTATAAAGGCGTTATTGACCGGGTCGCCAGCCTCTACGGGCTTGAAAGTGAATTGCTTCACGCGGTGATCGAGGTCGAGTCGGGCTACAACCCTGCTGCTCTCTCCAGAAAGGGAGCGAGCGGTTTGATGCAGTTGATGCCTGGAACGGCACGGCGCTATGGCGTCGCCGATGCCTTCGATCCGGAGCAAAACATTGATGGTGGCGCGCGCTATCTCCGGGATCTGTTCCAGATGTTTGACGGCGATGTTTCGCTGGTTCTGGCGGCCTACAACGCTGGCGAGAATGCGGTGACGCGTAACCAGAAGCGCGTACCGCAATTTCGGGAAACGCTCGAATATATTCCAAAGGTGCTTGCGCACTATCGGAAGAATCAGGGCCTGTGATTGCCGGACAGGCCGGTCACTGATTGTCGGTTGACTACCTGGAATTACTACGTTGGCTGGGTAAAACTAGGGTCTGCACTATATGGACAGGCGCTGTAATTGGCGTAGTGTTGATGGTGATCGTACCGCTCTGAGCCATCGATGCTTTTCCTGAGAACGGGAGCTATGTTCAAGACACTTCTTGTTGATGACAATGACGCTTTCCGTCACTCACTGAGGGCAATTCTGTCCAGGAATTTTCCGTTCATGCAGATCGAAGAGGCCGCCACCGGCGCTGAAGCTCTGCACTACGACAATGGGCATCAGTTGGTGTTCATGGATATTCGATTGCCAGACACCAACGGGCTGGAACTCACGCGCCAGCTCAGGTCAATGCATCCAGGTTCGCTGGTGTGCGTGGTTACCCAGTATGACATTCCCGAATACCGGGTCGCCGCGAACCAGAGCGGCGCCAACGAGTTCATCCTCAAGGACAGTCTCAGCGAGACGGCCGTCGTCGGGCTGGTGGACTCGATGCTGGCCTCCAGAGGCAAGGTGTTGATCGTCGAGGATGACGAAAAATTCCGGGTTTTCCTGTGTCGCCTCTTTGATGATTGCTGGCCCGAGGTGGTCGTTGCCCATATGGCCTGGTCAGAGCTGCCCGCTGCCGCCACCGGTTTCAGGCCGGATCTGGTGTTGCTGGAGCCCCGTTCCGGTAACGAAGGCCTTGAGTTGCTGGGATCGATTTCACTGGAATACGATCACGATACGATGGTCATCGTTGCCAGCTCAGACCGGCCCGAGCTCAGGGAATGGGCGCACAGACTCGGCATCCGGCACTTCATCCTCAAGAAAAAGAGTGTGTTCGGCGAATTGGTAGTGGCTATCGGCACCCATCTACGCCAGCCGGCGTTGACTTGCCGGCCCCGGATTAAGGGACGATCCAGCCGGAAACGGCCGTGAACCCTTTGTCCGCATCCAGGCGAACGATATAGCTGCCCTTGGCAGCGAAGCGCTGGTTCGGTCCCAGGCTGACATGCGGAAAACTCGAAGGCACCAACGTCTGCTGCACCGCGTGTTCAATGCGTTCGATAAAATACTCGCGGGAAAAACTGTCGAGGATGTGCGACAACACGTCGCCGACCATGCTTACGGCGAAGAAGGTGTCGGTCGCCACCCGGTCATCGGTGGCGGCAATTCCCTTGTGTTGCAGCCATGCTTTGGTTCTGGTCAGGGCGGTGTCCCTGGCGCCTGGACTGTCCCAGGGATAGACCAGCAGTGTCGATGCGCCGGCGGTGGCCAGGGGTGCCGCCCGGGCTAGCCCACCGAGCAGGGTCGATGACAGGTACACCGTCGGCACCGTGCCCGCATGACCCAGAAGGGCCGTCGCACGGTCAAGGTCAGCTGGGTCGAGCCACAGAATCAGCGCAGGCTTTCCCTTTTCATCGCTCAGTCGCTGCCAGAACGCGCCGTCATCCGGTTCATCCAGCGCCCGGTCGTCCAGGCGTTTCCCCGCGTCCGGCAGGGCGGAACGAAATTCGCGGGCAGCCGTTTCCCCAGGGGTATTGCGTCTGAACACCTGGATCAGCTTTTCCGCTTCCGGCCGCTCCGCAAGGTAACGCGCCAAAACGTCAGCCTCCAGCAGAATGCCGCGGGAAAGGTAGAGCG
>JANNNT010000086.1:0-6618 GCA_031398685.1 Rhodocyclaceae bacterium
GAGTTTTCTTGCCGTTGCACTGACAACGCTGGCGCTGCTGCGCAGCGGTTACAAATTGAGGTACTGAACCATGATGCACTCTGAACAAATCAAGAAAATCATCGCCGAAGGCTTGCCCTGCGAGGGTCTGCACGTCGAAGGTGATGGCGAACATTTTGAAGCACTCCTGGTCAGTTCCGAATTCGTCGGGAAAAGCCGGGTCCAGCGGCAACAGATGGTCAATGCCGTATTGCGGCCGTATTTTGACAGCGGCGAACTGCACGCGCTGTCGATGAAAACGCTTACACCCGACGAGCGGAGCGCACTCTGTGGATAAGTTGCTGATTCAGGGTGGCACGCCGCTTTCCGGCGAAGTGGCCATTTCCGGTGCCAAGAATGCGGCGCTGCCGATTCTCTGCGCCTGCCTGCTCACTGCCGAGCCTCTGCACCTGAAAAACGTGCCGCATCTCAACGATATCTCGACCATGTTGAGGCTGATCGGGCAGATGGGTGTCGAAGTGACGATGGACGGGAACGACGGCCTGATCCTCACTAGTCATGGCCTAAACAACCCGACCGCTCCGTATGACATGGTCAAAACCATGCGCGCCTCTATTCTCGTCCTCGGACCGTTACTGGCACGCTGCGGCGAGGCCAAGGTGTCCCTGCCCGGCGGCTGCGCCATTGGCGCGCGCCCTGTCGATCAGCACATCAAGGGCTTGCAGGCGATGGGCGCCGAAATCCACGTCGAAAACGGGTATGTCCTGGCCAAAGCCAGGCGCCTGAAAGGCGCACGCATCGTGACCGACATGGTGACGGTGACCGGCACCGAGAACCTGATGATGGCCGCCGTGCTGGCTGACGGCGAAACGATCATCGAAAACGCCGCGCGTGAGCCGGAGGTTGTCGATCTGGCCAACTGCCTGATCGCTATGGGCGCCCGGATATCGGGTGCCGGAACCGACAGCATCTGCATTCGGGGTGTTGAGCGCCTGCACGGCGCGACGCATTCGATCATGCCCGACCGCATTGAGACCGGCACGTACCTGTGCGCGGCGGCGGTCACCGGCGGCAGCATTCGCCTGACCAATACGTCGCCGACCTACCTTGATTCGGTGGTCGACAAACTTGTCGAAGCCGGCTGTGAGGTGTCGGCCGAGAGCGATGCAATTTCGCTCAAGGCGCCGCAGCGACTCAAGGCCGTGAGTGTTCGCACCGCGCCTTACCCGGCCTTCCCGACCGACATGCAGGCACAATTCATGGCCATAAACAGCGTGGCTGAAGGTACGGCGGTGATTCGCGAAACAATTTTCGAGAACCGCTTCATGCATGCAGTCGAACTGATACGGCTCGGCGCCGATATCAAGATCGACGCTAACAATGCCCTGGTGACCGGTGTGCCGCGCCTCGACGGGGCAACAGTGATGGCCACCGACTTGCGTGCCTCGGCCAGTTTGGTCATTGCCGGTTTGGTGGCGCAGGGTGAAACACTGATTGAGCGTATCTACCACCTTGATCGCGGTTACGAGCGTATTGAAGAGAAATTGACTCGGCTGGGCGCAAGCGTCAGGCGCGTTCGCTGATTCAGTAGAAGCCATTCTTCACCAACTTCAAAACCGAATCTGAACGAAGAACAAAGGGGCTGTCAGGGCGGAACTCGGCCGTTGACTTGGCCCGAGTTGTCAACGCCCGATCTCGTTCCCCCGCAAATTTCAGGCGCTCCGAATTCATCAATCTCCCTTGGCGTTCTTCGATGCTGGCAGGTCGTTCAGTCGCGCGATCAGCGTTCTCTTTCTACACGATAACAAGTTCGGTCGTTCCCATGTAATTCTCAATTGGGCCATATGGCACCTCCTATCTCACAGGTGTGCTAAATATGGACCGTTGTTCCAGTATTTTGAATAGTTTGGCGGATGGGTGTAGACTTATTGTCGTGGTTTGGACAGGACAAATGATTGGGCTTTTATCCTTTTTTCTTATGCACGAAACGAGGGGGTGATTTGCTGCGAAATTAACTTCTAATTTAATGCTAGTGTAGAAATTAACTTCTATAAAGACAATTCGTTGTAGAATATTTTATATGGGAGTGTGCGTTTCTTTTTGCATGCGACGACAAAAACAAGTTCAGACATGCCTATCCTGTTTATGACAACTGCGTGTATTGTGCGTTAGTACTTACGCCGCTTTACCGCATGCGCGCGCACAGTTTCAAATATCGCTTTCTTGGCAATAAAACCAACACGATTTGAGGGTCGGGCAGGCGGCAATTGATCACCGAGCGATCCAGTCAGACATACAGTTTTCTAACCCCCTTACTATAAGGAAAAGCAATGAAGCTCCCTAGTTTGTTTTTCGGGCGAATGCATGTCGCGGTGGATAAGGCCAGTCTCTGGCTTGCGGCTCTGCTACTCGGTTCGGTCTCTCCTGTGTTTGCCAGTTCTGAAGCCAATCTGGTATTGCCGAATTTGAAGGACGTTGCTCTGGCAAGCTTCCTGGGTGGTATGAGTGGCTGGCAATTGTTGGCCTACGGCCTATTCGTCTGCATCGCCGGTCTGGCGTTCGGCGCAGTCATCTACGGCCAAGTCAAGGCCATGCCCGTGCATCGTTCGATGGCCGAAGTCAGCGAGGTGATCTACGAGACTTGCAAGACCTACATGATCACGCAGGGCAAATTCATCCTTTTGCTGGAAGTGTTCATTGGCATAATTATCGTTGCCTACTTCGGGTGGGTGCAGCACATGGCGGCCTCCGAAGTTGCCTTGATTCTGGCGTTTTCGCTCGTCGGTATTGCCGGCTCCTTTGGCGTTGCCTGGTTCGGCATCCGCATCAACACGCTGGCCAACAGCCGTACTGCTTTCGCGTCACTTGGAGGCAAGCCATTCCCGGTCTATGCGATCCCGATGAAATCCGGTATTTCCGTCGGCATGATGCTGATCTCGACCGAACTGCTGATCATGCTCGGTATCCTGCTTTTCGTTTCGCCCGAACTGGCTGGCAAGTGCTTCATCGGTTTTGCCATTGGCGAATCCCTGGGTGCCGCTGCTCTGCGAATCGCCGGTGGCATTTTCACCAAGATTGCAGATATCGGTTCCGACCTGATGAAGATTGTCTTCAAGGTCAAGGAAGATGACCCCCGCAATCCAGGCGTCATTGCTGACTGTACGGGCGATAACGCCGGTGACTCGGTTGGCCCGACGGCTGACGGCTTTGAAACCTACGGCGTTACGGGTGTTGCCCTGATCAGCTTCATCCTGCTGGCGGTGCCTGAAGCGGCTGTTCAGGTACAGCTTCTGGTCTGGATTTTCGTCATGCGCGTGATGATGATCATTGCTTCCGGTGTCTCGTACATCGGCAACGAAATCGTCATGAAGGCCAAGTACGGTAATTCGGCTCATTTCAATTTTGAAGCGCCGCTGACTTCTCTGGTGTGGGTTACCTCGATCGTCTCTCTGATCATCACGTTTATCGTATCCAAGATGCTGATCGGAAACATTGCGATTGGTGGCGTGGTTTATGCCGCTCTCTGGTGGCAACTCTCGCTGATCATTACCTTCGGCACGCTGGCCGGCGCGATCATTCCGGAAGTCGTGAAGGTATTTACCTCGACGCATTCCCGTCACGTTCGTGAAGTGGTTACCGCTTCGCGCGAAGGCGGCGCCAGCCTGAACATTCTGGCTGGTCTTACTGCGGGTAACTTCTCGGCGTTCTGGCTGGGCCTTGTCATCGTGTGCCTGATGACCGGCGCCTACCTGGTATCGCAAGGCGATTTATCGCTGGTGATCAACCCCGATCCGGCCAAAGCCGGTATCATGGCTGCCGTTTTCTCGTTCGGTCTGGTCGCCTTCGGCTTTCTCGGCATGGGTCCAGTAACCATCGCAGTCGATAGCTATGGCCCAGTAACCGATAACGCACAGTCGGTGTATGAGCTGTCCACCATCGAGCAGATCCCCGGCATCGAAAAGGAAGTGAAGGATACTTTCGGCATTACGCTGAACTTCGAAAAAGCCAAAGAACTTCTGGAAGAAAACGACGGTTGCGGCAATACCTTCAAGGCTACGGCCAAGCCGGTGCTGATCGGTACCGCTGTTGTTGGTGCAGCTACCATGGTGTTCTCCATCATCATGTTGCTGACCAACGGGTTGGTTGATAACGTCAGTCATCTGTCGATGTTGCATCCGCCTTTCCTGCTCGGGCTGATCTCGGGCGGCGCCACGATTTTCTGGTTCTCTGGTGCCTCGACACAGGCTGTATCAACCGGCGCATACCGTGCCGTGGAGTTTATCAAGCTCAACATGAAGCTTGACGAAGGTTCCACCAAAGCCAGTGTGGAAGACAGCAAGCGCGTCGTGGCGATCTGTACGAAGTATGCGCAGAAGGGCATGTTCAACATTTTCATGGCCGTGTTCTTCGGTACCTTGGCATGCGCCTTCATTGAGCCCTTCTTCTTTATCGGGTACCTGATCTCGTTGGCCATTGTCGGTCTGTATCAAGCAGTCTTCATGGCCAACGCCGGCGGCGCTTGGGACAACGCCAAGAAGATCGTCGAGACTGAACTGCGCGCCAAAGGAACTCCTCTGCATGAGGCGGCGATCGTTGGCGATACGGTTGGTGATCCGTTTAAGGACACCAGTTCCGTTGCGATGAACCCGATCATCAAGTTCACCACGCTGTTCGGCTTGTTGGCGGTCGAAATGGCGGTCGGTCTCGTCGCTCAGGGGCAGCAGAATCTTGCCTGGGTGTTGGCGGCCGTCTTCATGGCGCTGAACCTGACCTTCGTTTATCGCAGCTTCTATTCGATGCGTATCGAAGGGTAACAATAACTCAACGTATCCGAGGTGACGGCGTCTTGCGACGCTTCACGAAAAAAGGCCGACGCAAGTGTCGGCCTTTTTCATCGGCCTCATCTTGCCTGCCCCTGCTGCGGCAATGCGGTAAAATTGACCCTTTATCAGGCAGGAACACGCTGTGGATGGCATTACCATTGCCCTTTCGAAGGGCCGGATTTATGAAGAGACGCTACCGCTGCTGGCCGCGGCCGGTATTGAGCCACTGGAAAATCCCGAGACCTCGCGCAAGCTGATTATCCCGACCACGCGTGAGGACGTACGCGTCGTCATCGTGCGGGCGACCGACGCGCCGACCTATGTGCAATACGGTGCGGCCGACATCGGCGTGGCCGGCAAGGACGTGCTGCTCGAACACGGTGGTGACGGCCTTTACCAGCCGCTCGACCTGAAGATCGCCAAATGCCGGATGATGGTGGCAGTTCCCGTCGGCTTTGACTACGAAAACGCCGTGCGTCAGGGCGCGCGCCTTAAAGTGGCGACCAAGTACATCAATATCGCCCGCGAGCACTTTGCGGCCAAGGGGGTGCACGTCGATCTGATCAAGCTCTACGGCTCGATGGAACTGGCGCCGCTGGCCGGCCTGGCGGACGCCATCGTCGATCTCGTATCGACCGGCAGTACGCTTAAAGCCAACAACCTGATTGCGGTTGAGCACATCATCGACATTTCTTCGCGCCTGATCGTCAATCAGGCGGCTCTAAAACTCAAGCGCGAAAAGATCGTCCCCATTCTGGACGCGTTTGCGAGCGTTGTCGGGTCGTGATTGCCATCAAGCGTTTTTCCAGCGGCGATGCGGATTTCAGGTCGCGGCTCGACGCACTGCTTGACTTTGAAGGTGCTCAGGATGAATCCGTTGATCGCACGGTAGCGGCCATTCTGGCGGACGTCAAAATACGCGGTGATGCTGCCGTGGTCGAGTACACCAACCGGTTCGACCGTATCAAAGTCCAGTCGTTACAAGAGCTTGAACTCACCCGCGACGAGTTGACGAGGGCGCTGGACGGCTTACCCAAGGATCAGCGCGAGGCGCTTGAAGCGGCTGCCCGTCGCGTGCGCAGCTATCATGAGCGTCAGCCCCTGCAAAGCTGGCAGTACGAGGAGACGGATGGCACCCTGCTCGGACAGAAAGTGACGCCACTGGATCGCATTGGGCTTTACGTTCCTGGCGGCAAGGCCTCGTACCCGTCGTCGGTGCTGATGAACGCGATTCCGGCCAAGGTGGCTGGCGTAAACGAATTGATCATGGTGGTGCCGACGCCTGGCGGTGAGCGCTGTCCGCTGGTGCTGGCCGCCGCCGCGCTGGCCGGCGTTGACCGCGTATTCTGCATTGGTGGCGCGCAGGCGGTGGGTGCGCTGGCCTATGGAACGCAGACGGTGCCGCGGGTGGATAAGATCGTTGGTCCCGGCAATGCCTACGTTGCCGCTGCCAAGCGCCGTGTATTCGGTGTGGTCGGTATCGACATGGTGGCCGGGCCGTCTGAAATCCTCGTCATCTGCGACGGTAAAACCGATCCCGACTGGGTGGCGATGGATCTCTTTTCGCAAGCCGAGCACGATGAACTGGCGCAGGCGATTCTGATCTGTCCGGACGCGACCTACATCGAGCGTGTGGCCGAATCCATCGAAAAACTGCTGCCGACCATGTTGCGTAAAGAGGTGATTCGCGCCTCACTGGAGAATCGTGGCGCGTTGATCCAGGTACGTGATCTAGATGAGGCCTGTGTCATCGCCAATCGCATTGCACCGGAGCATCTTGAGCTTTCGATGGCCGATGCCGAGATCTGGGTTGAGA
>JANNNT010000126.1:0-15190 GCA_031398685.1 Rhodocyclaceae bacterium
GAGCGGCTGATCTCGCGGCCAGTGGCGACGAACATAATGGCGTTGGGCTGCAAGTCCAGCGCCCTGTCAAAGGTGACGAGTTGCCCCGGTGGTTGGTAGCCGGGGATGCCGTAATTCAGCAACTCGACCTGCTTGAACTCAGCGCTGATCGGATCGCGGTTCAAGCGATCCTCCAGGAGCGCCTCGAAGGTCTCGCCGTCGCCAACCCCCCAACCCATGACTGACGATGCACCCAGCACCGCCGCTCGCAGCGTGTTGGCCGGCCGGGCCGACGCATAATCCTTGTCGCGCATTCCCCATCGGTTGATCGTGACCGTGCCGTATTTGGTCGTCGAAACGAAGGACGGAATCAGGTCGGTTTGGCCAAAGCCGCCGACGAAACGCTTGAGCCCGGCATTCTCGACCTCCAGCCAGTTCGCCGGCTTCTTCGAGTAAACCTCCCACAGTTGCGAATTGAAACGGTCCACCGAGAGCAGGCCTTCGTAGTAGCCGCGCTCGAGCTTGGCATTGTCGAGACGGCTCAAATGGGCCGAGCGTAACGAGTGAACCAGTGTCCCAAATTCGCTGCCGATCCGGCTATGCACCCCTTCGACGGAGATCAGCGCGAGCGCCAGCAACCAGACAACCGTGGTGGTGCGTTCGTTGCCCCATGCGCGCTGCGCTTTGCACGGCATCCCGGAAGGCTCGGCGCCTGGCCGGGTGATGCTGCCCAAGGCGATAACGACCAGGGTCAGCAGCGGGAAGAGCAGGGCTTCGAGGGTGTAAGGCCCCTTCAGCGCCGGCCAGAGCGCGAGCCAGTCGGCGATCGACTCGCTGGTCCAGAACGACCAGAGGATGCAGATGAACCAGAACGTCCCATACGTCTTTGCGACAGTGAGCGCGCTGTTTTGCCAGGTTTGAGCGAGCGTGCGCGTGCCCAGGCTGCGCTTGCGGCCGTACTTGATCTCGTAGAGCGAATTGACCACGACCAGAACGCCGAGCACGGCCCAGAACAGCATGTCATGCCACGCCAGCAGCCAACTGCCGCGCAGCCAGAACCACTGGTACGAATGCAGCAGCCAGGTGAGCAGAAAGACATACAGCGTTGCGATGATGATGGCGTTGTTCGTGCCAAAGCGCTTCAACGCGAACACCGCTGGAAAGTAAAAGACCTTCTGCATGAAGTCTTTCCAGTAGATGTTGATGCGCCGCCAGAAGTCGGTGAAGCTGGCCGCGAGAAGGTAGCGTTTGTGCGTCTCCGGCAGATCAAACCCGAACAGATGCACCATTCCGACGACGAGGTGAAACAGGCCTGAGACGCGCAAGTAGAGTAGGAAGTTCGATATCACGTATTGCAATAGCTGTGCCGGACCGGTGACTTCCGAAGGCGACAGGGTCATGTGGTAGTAGATGTAGCGGTACAGGATGAGGTGCACGATGCCACGGACGATCCAGTTGACGCCCTTCTGATACGTGAGGTAGGCATCAGCGCTGTAATGGCTGCGCCGGTAGGTCTTGAAGTCGATGACCGGAAACAGCGGGAAGCACGCGTTCGGCAGCATGAAAAAATAGCTGACCGATTGCGCTGGCGTGACCGGCGCCTTGTCGTGGCGCAGATCGTAGAAGTAGGCGATCAGGCGGAACATGAACATCGAACCGAGGATCGGCCAGATCGCCTCCGACCACGGCGTCGGCAGAAGCCTGGCGCGTTGCGCGATCAACACCGTGCCGAGGACCAGCAGGATGAACCCGCGAATGCGAAACGACACCGGCAGGTGGCAGGCAGCGATGAGCACAAAGCCGATCCCGATCAGCCACGCGCCGTTGGCGATGCCGAGGGTCAGCGGAATGGAGATCAGACTCAGGGCGCTGAAAAACGGCAGGCGCGTCGGGAGCGGCAGGAACGAATGAATGGCAAAACCGGCAAAGGCCAGCATTGCCAGCAGCCGAAAGGCGGGGCTTTCGATCTGGAACTGGCGCAGCAACACCACCACCAGACCGAGCTGTAGCGCCACCGTCGCGAAATCCCTGAGGCGGATTCGGCTGCGCGATTCGTTTACCTCGGCTACGCTAATGCCGAGCGGGTTGGCGGCTAGTGTGTTATTCATATGGGCATCGCGGATCAGTGGGTCAATATCCTGCGTGCAATGTAAGCTGTCACGCAATGGGGCTTCAAGCGCTCGTAGACACATGCAATCACAACAATCTCACATCGGTGCGACATCCAGCGAAGCGATGTCTTTGGCTTTCTTGGTGAGACGGGTGCGCCAGTACGCACCACTTTCCTGCGACATTCAAGCATTAGCACACCGACTCGGGATGTCTCCCGGCAAGAGCAAACCGCGTACCCATAAACCCCGCTTCTGCGTTTCTGACCACGAGCCGTTAAGCAAATATCGAGCCGAATCTGACAATTTCCGTTTTAACATACACTTATGGCGTGTCGTATGATGGCTTTGGTGGCGAGTGTAAAGTTTTCCGACATCCCCAAGTTCGACGACCACAAACAATCTTTGACGAGTTGCAGGCGCGCACCGCCAAAACCACCGCCTAATGTGCAGCTTCAAGGCGAACCATATCGGTGGTAGCGCTCGCGACTGCGCGAAACCTGCACTCGACCTATCTCCTGCTGAGTGGATACTCTTGTTCCCAAGTCCTTCGGCTACCAGCAGCACGCTGCATCGGCCTTATACGGCAGTTTTCCTTAGAGTGCTTATCAAGTAGGGCGCTCTAATGGATTGATTTAGAACAATAAAAGAACCGCGAAAGCCGTACATCGCTGCCATCCGATTCTTGTCGTCAAAGTAGAGAGGAAAGGTTTCATGAGTAAATATGTTGACGTGGGTCGGATCCCTGAAAACGGTTGAGTAAGGGAAAATGGGGGTGCGGGACAGAAAAATTCCATGTGGCCTAAGCGTTCTCCAAACCTCATTCATCAATTCAACAAACGCAAATCTCCGGCTCGGCGCATAGATGACTCGAGGAATGTGTTCGAGAAAATCGAGCGCCGTAATATAGTCAAAAGTGTTATCAGGAAACGGAATGGGTTCCAATGCCAGATCAGCGGATTTGATGTTTTTCGCGTCATTGCTTCTTATATCTATCCCAAATACGTTTTTAGCTTTGAACGGGTTACTCGGCTTCAATCCGCAGCCAACATCCAACGTGCTGGAATCGGTCAGTCCCAACGCGTCTGGTGCGTACTTTGAGAAATACGCTTCCAGATCATCTACTTTTGGCACATTGGATAGGCCCCAATGCTCACTTCGAAGGAAGTTCAATATATTTCGAGCGTGTGAAAGTTTGCTGATTAAGCTCATTGTGCTTTTCCTTTTTAGTAAGTACATAAAATAGGCCAATGGGGCAAAGCGCTTCACCCAGTTCCAACCACTTAAATTGTAGAAGTTGCGACCCGATCTGACAGTTTTCGTTTTGACAGCGCCTGATTGGCAGGTCAATCCAGTTTGGTGACGTCCTTGTCCATACTTCCTTTCCAACAATCGGGGTTGCAGCGGCGTGCGTCCGCAACACATCCTGCCCTGATGGAGACTCTCGTTGCAGTTGGCCAGAGAGACACCCAGATCAGCCTGTAGTTCATCCCGCTTTAGGTAGCGCTTGTCCACACAATCTACCGCCGCAGAAGAAAAAAACTGGGGCAGCAGCCCTAGTCTCTGGATTTGGTCACCACATCGATATCGAGCGCCCGCCAGCCTTCGAGCCCCAGATGTTCGAGTGTTTCGATGTTGCGCTCGTAGATCTTAGCCGCCTCAGGGAAGGCCGCCACGGCCCGGTCGAGACTCGCTTCACGGATCAAGTGCAAAGTAGGGTAGGGCGCACGATTCGTATAATTGCCAAGGTCGTCAGGTTTGGCATCGGAAAAGCAATAGTCGGGATGAAAATGAGCCACTTGCAACGTGCCGGCCAGTCCCTGTGTTTGTAGCACCACTTCCACTACATCGAGAAAATCGGTGAAGTCGTCGAAGTCACCAAGCACATACGGGTGAATGAGCAGCGTAGTGTCAGTTTCCTCGGGTGACACTTCAGCCAAATACTGCAACTCCCGCTCAAGTTCAGTGACCAATGCATCGCTGCCGGTGGCTTCACTGACGGTATAGCGTACCTGCCTCTTTACATGTACTGCCTTGGCGAAAGGGCATAGATTAAGGCCGATTACGGCACGCTCAACCCACCGGCGGGTGGCGGCAATGGCTTCATCAGAAGTGGGTGATTGCGCACGATTCATTGTTGTGCTGGTCCTCGTGGCGTGATTTATGAGCTGGTTGCAAAACCCCGTCAATACGTACCCTCGACCTTCTGCGCCAGATAAGTTATCTATGGCAAGCAGGATCGTGCCGGTGAAATTGATTGACCAAGACCACTAAGGTAAAAGCCGAATCCGCTAACCGTACTCGATCAGGCGGTGAAGGTCATCTTAGTGGCGATAGAGGGTGAGGGACAGGAGAAGGTCTTCAACGTAAAGCGCTGTTAACCTTTCTTTGCCTGTCGAACAACGGTCACGAATAACACGACTCACAAACGGAAACGCGCGACCATCTCATGCAATCGCAGCGAAAGCGTGTTGAGTTCGGCGACAGTTTGAGTCGCCGTCTGGACGGCTTTGTCGGTTTCCATCGCTCTGCAATTTGCCTCTTCAGCTGATTTGGCCATATCGGTCGTTGCGACCGATTGCTCCCGAGTCGATCCAGCAATATCCTGTATTGAAGCGACCACCTTCGCGACTTCGGACTGAATTCCAGAGATTTCTTGTGCCACGGCCTTGGATGAACTAAGCCCCAATTTGACTGAACGCTGCGTGATTTCCATATCGGAAAGCGCAGATTTGATATCCCCGTGCGTGACGTCAATCAACCTGCCGATTTCAACGGTGGCTCTGGTAGTTCGTTCTGCGAGTTTCCTCACCTCGTCAGCAACCACCGCGAACCCGCGCCCGGTTTCTCCTGCCCTTGCAGCCTCAATGGCGGCATTCAAAGCCAAGAGATTGGTCTGATCGGCAATTTCCTTGATGACCCCGATGATTGCGTTCATCTCACCTGATCGTTCGCCTAGAGAATTCAGGGTTCCTGCGAGTTGCCCCACTTCGCTTGAAATCTGTTCGATGCCTTGGGCTAGATGATCGACGGCATCAGCCGAATGCCGCGACGTATCACCCGTATGAGAAGCCGCTTGTTCTGCCATCGTGGCATTGTCGGCAATGTGATTAATGCTCACCGTAATCTGCTCTATCGTTGCGGCTGTTGAACTCGAGATATCCGCCTGGCGTTCGGATTCGGCAGATAACTTGAGCGTAAGTTGGTTGAGAGAACCCAGTCCCGCATTCAGGTTTACGGCGTTTTCTCGTACCTCGATGAACATGTTACGAAGGCTGTCAACGAAGCGATTAAATGCTTCTGCTGTTTGCCCAATTTCATCTTTTGATTCGACAACAAGCGTGCGTGTCAAATCACCCTGTCCACTGGTTATTTCAAGAAGTGCATCGCGTAACCGAACAAGTCCGAGTAATAATTGCTTCAAAGCAACGTTGGCAAAGAAGACGCCGAGTAGGCCAACCACCAGACCAGCAACAGTCAAAGCGGTCAATAAGGTATTGAGTGGTGCCAGGATGATGGATTTGTCCACGACGGTACCGAGAACCCAGTCCGAACCTGCAATCGGCGATGCAGCAACATACTTGTCTCGTCCTTCAATCGTGACTTCCTTCAAATCGACCTTGCCATCGGCGACCTGAAGTATTGAGGCATCGAAGCCCGGCATGACCTCGTTTACTTGCTTCAATGTCGATTCTGGCTTCGGGTGGGCAACAATTTTTCCATCACGGGTTGCCAGGAAGGCGTAGCCCTCGCCACGCAACTGGATGTTCTTGACGACCTTGATAATCTCTTCCAGCGTAATGTCGCCGCCAGCGACACCGACAACATTGTTTTCACTCAGGATAGGGCTGGCTACGGTAATACCCAGTAACTTGCTCGATGCAAACACATAGGGCGCGGTCACGACTGAACCCTTGGCCTCAACAGCCAATTTATACCAGGGCCGTGCTGTGGGGTCATAACCCTCGGGCGGTTTCTTGTCGGCAAGGTTATAGATCATTCTCTTGTCGACATACCCGGCAAAAACCTGATCGAATCGACCCGCTTCCTTGCCCATACCAAGATAAGGGCCAGGTTCAGACTCAGGCGCAACCGCCAAGCGCCCCGCAACCGAAGTCATTGCATCACGGCGTTGATTGAGCCATTGTCCCAAGGCTTCACGGTTGCCGACAATGGCCGCGCCAAGTTCTTCGTGTACGCCATCAATGATTTCATTCCGCATTCTTTGGAAAGCGAGAATTGACAGAACCGCGATTACGACAACAAGCAGCACAGCTATAAAGGCTAGCAAGCGTTGTTTTAGCGACATAATGACTTCCTTTAAAATTGCTGGCGTACGGCCCGGTGTATTTTGCGCTCCGTGGGCCACAACTCAGCACCGCGGCGACTGCACTCGGCCTTGACCTGCTACTTGGAGGGCTTTCTGCCCGGTGCAGCCGGAGGGTAATAGCCGGAAATCCTGCACTGAACCCCATGAACGGGTTTGCCATCCCTGTATTTGGTGACGTTGCATTGCGAAATTTCTCCCAAGCTGGAGAGTTCGTCAATAGAAAGACGAACCTGTTCAAGGGATATCTTGGTTGATGCCGAAATTTCGCTATCGAGTAACTGGCCGTGTTTTTTCAGGTGCTGGAGGACTAAATCGGTCGTCATGTTTTAACCTTTGAAGTGATAGAGACTGTTGGTCGTTGGAGAGCGAAGGATTACACCTTCTTCACGAACTCCGATTTCAGCTGCATGGCGCCAATGCCGTCAATCTTGCAGTCGATGTCATGATCGCCTTCAACCAGGCGGATATTCTTCACTTTCGTGCCGACCTTGACCACCAGGGATGACCCTTTGACTTTCAGATCCTTGATGACCGAGACCGAATCACCATCTTTCAGCACATTGCCGACGGCATCATGGATTTCAGTGTTCTTCTGGTCAAGACTCGCGGGTTGAACAGCTTCTGTTGACCACTCATGGGCGCACTCCGGGCAAACGTACATGGTTCCGTCCTCATAGGTGAACTCAGAATTGCATTGAGTGCAGCGGGGGAGGTTGCTCATGGGGAAATCCTGGAAAGAAGAAAGTGCTCGTTGATTCGATCGGGCGCGAAAGTTGGGTTTCGTGGCCAGAACTCGAACTGACGACTCTCGGGTAATGAGCCCGGCGAGCGGTCAGCTGTTGCAAGTAGTGCTACGAATACGCTCAAGAAGTGAAGTAAAAACCGACTGTAGCGCTTTTGTTTTTTGATCTGATATGATGTCCGAGAGCGGTCAGATACGGTGTTATTAAGCATTGCTAATAAACCGCCTAAAAGTACAAAGAAAAAGGGGCTGCGAAAGCTCGCAACCCCTTTAATTTATTGGCTCCCCGACCTGGGCTCGAACCAGGGACCTACGGATTAACAGTCCGGCGCTCTACCAACTGAGCTATCGAGGAACAACGAAGCGCGCATTCTAGACACTCACGAACCTTTCGTCAACATTAAGCCAGCAAATGGACTCAGAAACTATCTATACCAAAACAGCCTCCGGTGAGGAGGCGATGCATCAACGAACTCGGGTCATGCACAGGAATGTGCGCATGGTTCTTATTCTTGTCGATGGTCAATCAACTGTCGCTGATCTGTCTCTGAAGACAGGCAATCCTCAACTTACTGAAAATGCCTTGCGCGAGTTGGAAAAAGGGGGGTTTATAGAACCTCAGGTGGAACAGGATTCGCTCTGGGCGGAGAGTAAAAAAGTTGCGCAGGAGATACGTGCAGCGGCGATTGATAAGGCGTTTCTGTTTTCAGCGCCTAAAGCTAGGCAAGGTTCGCTTGGTTTAGAGCCTTCAATGGCTGAGCGGCCGGAATCAATGCAATCCATTTTTCAGACTCCACTGCGAAGCGATTTGCCCATATCTCAGTTTTCCCTTGCGCCGACACCTTCTGAACATGCTTCTGGAGAGCCAGCATCTGCGGTTTTGGCACGAGTTGAAACGAAAATGCCTACTTGGAAGCAAACCACGATTTCAAAGGACTCTGATCCGTCCTTTGTTGAACGAATAATGGCGCTTTTACCGGGTTCGAACCGGAAGACCGATGACGCTGTTACGATCAAACCAATTCGTCGTGGGCAACGCAATTCGATGAGTTGGCCAACTATCGTCGTGTTCGGTGTTTTTGCCGCGTTTGGTCTTGCGTTTCTTTTGATTAGTTTCTTCCCCTATGACAGCTATTTGCCCGCGGTTGAATTGGCTGTCGCCGAAGCCAGTGGCAGGCCGGCCAAGGTGGGATCCATGCGGGTGGATGTGTACCCTAAACCCGGTTTGTTTCTTGGCGATGTTCGCTTGGGTGCGGGCAAGGAAGAGTTGAGCATCGCTGAAATTCGTCTTCAACCTGCGATCAGCACACTCATGGCATCGAAGACAATCTTTCGGGAGGCGGTGTTAAGTGGGGTGCGACTTCCTGCTGAACTGATCGCCGGGCTGCCCAGCATTTTTCTTGCGATGTCCATACCTGAAGCCAGAGTCGGTATTGAGAACGTCCGCTTTGAAAAGACGGATATTTCGTTTGGGGGACTTGGTTTTTCCGGTATGGAGGGCGAGTCCAAACTGTCAGCGCAGGGGGCTCTGCAGTCATTGGTGCTTCACTCTTCTGATCGCAGCTTGAGTCTTCAGGCAAAACCGCTGGCTCAGGGTATTGATGTTTCTATTGAAGGCTTTGCTTGGCGTCCCTCACAAACTTCCCCCTTCCTTTTTGATTCGGTAACTGTGAAGGGGCGTCTTGAAAATCGCGCGTTTACAATTACTGCTATGGAGTTACGTCTTTTTGATGGATTGATTCAGGGAGGGGCGATTCTGCGCGCGGATAAGAAACCGAGCATTTCCGGGGATGTGACATTTGAACGGATCAGCGCCACTCGATTTGGTGACGCAATTGGGATCGGTCAACAGTTTGCAGGTGAAACCGAAGGGAAAATACGATTCTCATCGACAACCGAGTCGTGGGCAACAATCTTTTCAGGAATCGATGCGGTCGGCGAGTTCACCATAAATCGCGGAAGCATTCGGGGCATTGACTTGGCGGAGGCGGTGCGCCGTGTTTCTGGAACGCCAGTACAAGGGGGGGCAACTCTATTCGAACAATTTTCGGGAACAATCAAGCTGACACCGACGAGTTACCAGTTTTCGCGATTGATTCTGAGTTCCGGTCGGATGCAATCGACCGGCCAGATTGAAGTCAGCAAGGAACTTATGGTGAGCGGCAGGATGGACCTACAAATGCGTGGGACTGTCAATCAGATGCACGTTCCTGTTTCCATCAGTGGTTCGCTTAAAAACCCCGAAGTTCAAGTCGGGAAAGGTGGATAACGGCGCGGATAATTGAAAACGCCGGCTTCCGCCGGCGTTTTCAATTTATCGGTTCAAAAAACTCAAAGAACAGTGGCGATCGCGTTGGCGACGTAGTCGATGTTTTTGGTGTTCAATGCAGCCAGACAGATACGTCCGGTACTGACGGCATAGATTCCGAACTCGCTTTGCATGCGAGCAACCTGTTCGGCTGAAAGCCCGGTGTAAGAGAACATGCCGCGCTGTTTGATGATGAAGGAAAAGTCCTGCGCCGTGCCCTTGGCCTTCAATTTTTCAACCAGGCTGCTGCGCATGGCACGAATACGGTCACGCATGATGGCCAAATCGTCTTCCCACATCTGGCGTAGTTCCGGATTCAAGAGGACCGCCGCAACCACAGCGCCACCGTGAGTCGGTGGGTTGGAGTAGTTGGTACGGATGACGCGCTTGATTTGTGACATCACGCGAGCGGACTCATCCCTGGATGCGGTAACGACCGACAGGGCGCCCACGCGTTCGCCGTAGAGCGAGAAGGACTTGGAGAAAGAGCTCGAAACAAAAAATTGCAGTCCGGAAGCAGCAAACAGATTGAGTGCCAGCGCATCTTCCGCAATGCTATCGGCAAACCCCTGGTAGGCCATGTCGATGAATGGAACCAGTCCGCGCTCGCGAATGGCTTCAATGGTCTCCCGCCATTGTGCTTCAGTCAGGTCGGCGCCTGTCGGGTTGTGGCAGCAGGCGTGGAGCACGACTATCGAACCGGCGGGCAGGGCGTTCAGCTTGGCTTTCATGCCGTCGAAATTCACGCCACGGGTGGCTGCATCGTAGTAGGGGTACGAGTCGACCGTGAAGCCAGCCGATTCGAACAGGGCTCGGTGGTTTTCCCAACTCGGATCACTGATGTAGACTGTGGAAGCCGGCAGCAGACGTTTGAGATAGTCGGCTCCAACCTTAAGCGCGCCCGTTCCGCCCAAGGCTTCGGCCGTAATCACTTGTCCCCCCGCGAGCAGCGGAGATTCTTTGCCGAAGAGCAATGTTTGTACCGCCTGATTGTAGGCGACAAGGCCTTCAATCGGCTGGTAGCCACGCGGAGGCATGGTTTCCAGACGGGCTTTTTCAGCCACTTTGACTGCGTTGAGTAGTGGAATTTTACCGTTATCGTCGAAATAGACGCCGACACCAAGATTGACCTTGGTCGAGCGGGTGTCGACGTTAAAGGACTCGTTCAGGCCGAGAATTGGATCACGTGGAGCCAGCTCTACAGCGGCGAAAATTGATGAGGTCATGGGCAGGTCACTCGAGTCTGGTCAGTGTGGTTTGACTTGCCTTGCAATTAAGCGTTGCACTTCGCGCCACAGTTAATCAATGGATGGGATTCTCCACCGATGCGCCATTCGTTGTGCAAACCGGCGGCGAGCAGTACAGAATCAACGTAGAATTCTATCATGCCAAATTCACTTAAATCTCCAGAAAACACACCCTTTGTTACCTTTGAGGGAAGTCCGTTTCATCTGCACCAGCCATTCCTGCCTGCGGGTGATCAGCCTGAGGCGATTGCCGGGCTGATTGAAGGGCTTGAAGACGGGCTGTCCTTTCAGACCCTTCTGGGTGTAACCGGGTCGGGCAAAACGTACACCATGGCTAACGTAATTGCCCGTACGGGACGTCCGGCACTGGTGCTGGCTCCGAACAAGACGCTGGCGGCACAGTTGTATTCCGAGTTCCGTGAGTTTTTCCCTGACAACGCAGTCGAGTACTTCGTTTCCTATTATGACTATTACCAGCCTGAAGCCTATGTTCCGGCGCGCGACCTGTTTATAGAAAAGGATTCTGCAATCAACGAGCACATCGAGCAAATGAGGCTTTCAGCCACTAAAAGCCTGCTCGAACGCCGTGATTGCGTGATTGTTGCCACCGTTTCCTGTATTTACGGCATCGGTGATCGCGACGAGTATCACAAGATGATTTTGACCATGCGGGTCGGTGATCACATGGGACAGCGCGAGGTAATCAAACGCCTAATCGAAATGCAATACGAGCGCAACGAGATCGATTTTCATCGCGGTACCTTCCGCGTGCGTGGCGATATCATCGATGTTTTTCCCGCCGAGCATGCCGAGCACGCCGTCCGTATTTCACTATTCGACGATGAGATTGAAGGCCTTCAGTTGTTTGACCCGTTAACCGGGCATTTGCAGAGCAAGCTAACTCGTTTTACGGTGTTCCCATCGTCGCACTACGTCACCCCGCGTGCAACCGTGCTGCGAGCGGTCGAAGCGATCAAGGGTGAGTTGCGCGAGCGCATCGAATTTTTCCACCGGGAAAACCGCTTGGTCGAAGCCCAGCGCATCGAACAGCGCACGCGTTTTGATCTGGAAATGCTCGATCAGCTGGGTTTTTGCAAAGGCATCGAAAATTATTCGCGTTATCTGTCCGGGCGTCAGGCAGGGCAGCCGCCGCCAACCTTGATTGATTACCTGTCGGCCGATGCCTTGATGTTCATCGACGAATCACACGTAGCGATTCCGCAAGTCGGTGCCATGTACAAAGGCGATCGTTCGCGCAAAGAAAACCTTGTCAATTACGGATTCCGGCTGCCATCGGCGCTGGATAATCGACCGCTTAAATTTGAAGAATATGAAGCTTTGCTGCGTCAGACAATTTTTGTTTCGGCGACCCCTTCTGAATATGAAAGTATCCACCAAGGGCAGGTCGTCGAGCAGCTTGTTCGCCCGACCGGGTTGATCGACCCGGTGATTATCGTCCGCCCGGCAACGACACAGATTGACGACCTATTGTCCGAAATCAGGTTGCGTATTGCTTGTGAGGAAAGAGTTCTGGTGACGACGCTGACCAAACGGATGTCCGAAGAGCTGACAGATTATCTGGGCGAGAACGGGGTTCGTGTGCGTTACTTGCACTCGGATATTGATACGGTCGAGCGGGTGGAAATCATTCGTGATCTGCGCCTGGGTGAGTTTGACGTATTGGTGGGTATCAATTTGCTGCGTGAAGGACTGGACATTCCGGAAGTTTCGCTGGTGGCAATTCTCGATGCCGACAAGGAAGGTTTTTTGCGTTCCGAGCGCTCGTTGATTCAAACCATAGGCCGTGCGGCACGCCATCTTAATGGTACGGCCATCCTTTACGCCGACCGTGTAACCAACTCAATGCAGCGCGCCATCAGTGAAACCGGGCGTCGGCGTGATAAGCAGATCCGCTATAACGAAGCGCGCGGTATTACCCCAAAGGGGGTGACGAAGCGTATCAAGGACATTATCGACGGGGTTTACGATTCCGGGAATGCCCATCGTGAACTCAAGGCAGCTCAACAGCAGGCCGGTTATGAGGCCATGAGCGAAAAACAGTTGACCCGTGAATTCAAGCGCTTGGAAAAGGAAATGACCGATTACGCCAGAAATCTGGAGTTTGAAAAAGCAGCCGCAGCGCGGGACGACTTATTCCGCATCAAGGAACAGTTGTTCGGCGCAGCAAAACACGACAGTGGCATTTGAACGAATTCGATAGCGGGTTGTCTTCCATTTCCCGGATCTGTCGGTCTCTTTTGGCAGGCCGGACTGAATTCAACGGAAGGCAAATGAATGATGAGACTGTTGTTTGTATGCACAGGTAATATTTGCCGATCGCCAACGGCTGAAGGTGTTTTTCGTCACTTGTTGAACGAAAAAAACATCGCTGACTGGGTAGAGGTCGCTTCTGCAGGCACCCATGGATACCACATCGGAGAAGCCCCTGATCAACGCGCGCAACAGGCGGCAACTCGGCGCGGTTATGATCTTTCCCGCATCCGCGCGCGAAAGGTGGTGCCGCAGGATCTTGACTATTTCGACATGATTCTCGCAATGGATCGAAATGCTCTGGAAGAGCTCCGTCTCATTTGCCCCCCGGAGCGATCCGGGCGGCTTGGCTTGTTCATGGACTATTCAGTGGCTTTTGACAAAGACGAAGTGCCTGATCCTTACTATGGCTCAGGTCAGGGCTTTGACCTTGTACTTGACATGGTTGAAGATGCAAGTCAGGGGCTGATATACAAGGTCAAGGAGCGCCTCGTGTTGGCAGGAAAAGCAGGAAAATAAACGAGGAAAAAACAAACGGGGCGCATTTGCGCCCCGTTACTGTTTCTACATTTCAGTCTGGCCGTTTAATCTTGTCTGTTTGTCTCTACCATTACCAGAGGTTCGTCCGGAAGTTTGACAGAAGCTGGACGCTTGCGCCGTGGGCGCGGTGCAGCTTCTTCGGTTACCGCAACTTCTGGTTGCCAGGAATTGACTTTGTCACCACTCGTTTCAACCATGACGAGACCGCTGGCCTCGATTGCTTTCTCAATATCGATCATGGACGTTGAGGCGAGAACGGGCTGTAGCTCAACGACAACCGGTTGTGCTGAGCTTGCCTCAACAACGAGTTCAAACGGATTCTGCGTTTCAACGGCAATCGGCGCAGAAACAACCTCTGCCGTGGCCGTTTCAATCTCGTTTGATCCTGCCATGACCTCAGCAGCTATGACAGGGACAACGATAGGCTCGGGTGCCGGCACGGGTGCCGGTTCTGCTTCAACTGCGACCGGGGCCGCAATAGTCGCTGGTTCTTCTGAGTTCTCAAGCACAAGTGGCGTAGCAAGTTCCGGCGCCGGTGCAGCAGCCTCCATCGCAACGACAGTTTCTGCAGCTGCAACAATGGGTAGTGCCTCTTCGCTGGCCTGAACTTCGGCCTGATTTTCACTCCGTTCGCTTCGGTCACGACGTCCGCCGCGGCGACCGCGACGGCGTGCGCCACCGCTGGTGCCATCCTCTGCAGCTTTTTCTGTTGTTTCAGCGTTTGCGGGAATATTCTTTTCTTCAATAACCGGTTCGATCACCGGCTGATCTTTGCGCTCCGGGCGGGGTTCGCTACGTTGGCGACGGGGTTCACGTGCCTCTTTTGGTTCGCGAGGCTTTTGATTCTCATCACGCATAGGCGTTTGGGTCGGGCGTGGTTCGCGATTTGGCTCACGATTGGGGCGTGGTTCACGTACTTCACGTTCTTCGTCACTTCGCTTGCTGCGTCCACCGCGCCGTCCATCACGTTGCCCATCACGTTGCGCGTTGCTACGGGGCTTTCCCACCGGTTTCGGTGTCGGCAGTACGGGTTCGGGACTGCCACGGAACCAGGAAAGAATCTTGGCAATAAGGCCTTGATCCGTTTTTTCTTCGGTGCTTCTGGATTTTTCAGCAACAATCGGGGCTGGCTGAGACGCCGTAATGCCCTTGATCGCCGCTTCCTGACGTGGCACTTTAGCCTCTGCTGCCGCTGACGCTTGTTTGTCAGCTTCCTCAGACGGCACATCAACCATCTTGTACGAAGGTTGCTGCAGGTCGTCTTGATTCAACTCGTCATGGCGCAGGCGGGTTATGCTGTGTTGAGGCGTTTCGAGGTGAACGTTAGGGATCAGCAGAATACTGACCTTGTGCCGCAATTCGATGGCATGGATATCCGGGCGTTTTTCGTTGAGCAGGAAAGTAGCGACATCAACGGGGACTTGTGTATGCACGGCGGCGGTGTTGTCTTTCATCGCCTCCTCTTCAAGTATGCGCAGGATGTGCAATGCGGCCGACTCTGCACTGCGAATATGTCCGGTGCCCGAACAGCGTGGGCAGGGGATGTAACTGGTTTCAGCAAGCGCCGGGCGCAGGCGCTGGCGTGAGAGTTCCATCAGGCCGAAGCGGCTGATTTTTCCTGTCTGGACACGGGCGCGATCAAGGCGCAGGCCATCACGCAGGCGG
>JANNNT010000145.1:0-3392 GCA_031398685.1 Rhodocyclaceae bacterium
CGACCTTTTTGGTCTGACAGCCGAACGCCGCGCAAAATAGCACGAGTTTCCATATCCATTCCTTTACTTCTTCGCCTTTTTGCCGGCGGTGTGACCCTTGAAGGTGCGGGTCAGAGAAAACTCGCCGAGCTTGTGGCCGACCATGTTTTCGGTGACATACACCGGGATGTGTTGCTTGCCGTTATGCACGGCAATGGTCAGACCAACAAAATCCGGAAGCACCGTCGAACGGCGCGACCACGTCTTGATCGGACGCTTGTCGCTTGTCGCGCGCACGGTGCCGATTTTCTTGATCAGATGGGCATCAACAAACGGGCCCTTTTTTACGGAACGTCCCATAGTTTTCTATCCCTTAGCGTTTGTGACGGCGCTGCACGATCATCGAGGTCGTGCGCTTGTTGCTGCGAGTACGATAACCCTTGGTCTTGGTACCCCACGGGCTGACCGGGTGCATACCTGCCGCAGTTTTACCTTCACCGCCACCGTGCGGGTGATCACATGGATTCATCACCACACCGCGAACGGTCGGACGAATACCGCGCCAGCGATTAGCACCGGCTTTTCCGATTGAACGCAGGCTATGCTCTTCGTTACCTACTTCGCCGATTGTTGCCCGACACTCAACGTGCACCCGGCGAATTTCACCGGAACGCAAACGGACCTGAGCGTACACCCCTTCACGGGCGAGCAGTTGTGCCGAAGTACCCGCCGAACGCGCCAGTTGAGCGCCTTTTCCCGGAATCATCTCGACACAGTGAATCGTCGTGCCGACCGGAATATTTCGAATCGGAAGCGTATTACCCGATTTGATTGGCGCTTCGGAGCCACTGAGAACTTGCTGCCCAACAACCATACCCTTGGGGGCAATGACGTAGCGACGTTCACCATCTGCATAGCAGAGCAGTGCAATATTTGCCGTACGGTTCGGATCGTATTCGAGGCGCTCAACTTTGGCTGGAATACCATCCTTGTTACGCTTGAAATCAACCAAGCGGTAGTGTTGCTTGTGCCCACCACCCTGATGACGCGTAGTGATGTGACCATTGTTGTTGCGCCCGGCCTTCTTCGACTGGGACTCCACCAGAGCAGCAAAAGGAGCGCCTTTGTGCAGATTTGGATTGACAACCTTGACTACGGCACGACGGCCGGGCGAGGTCGGTTTAACTTTGACGAGTGCCATTAAGCAGCCCCCCCATCGACGAAATTGATTTCCTGGCCGGCTTTCAGGCAAACATAGGCCTTTTTCCAGTTCTTGCGGCTACCCATGAAGCGCCCAAACTTCTTCTGCTTGCCCTTGACGTTGGCGATCTGCACCGACTCCACGGAAACCTTGAAGAGCAGTTCGACAGCGGCCTTTACTTCTGGCTTGGTCGCATCGGGCGCAACGCGAAAGACAACCTGTTCATTCTTGTCAGCCACGTAGGTCGCCTTTTCGGAGATCTGCGGCGCAAGCAACACTTGCATCAAACGTTGTTGGTTCATCCCAGAATCTCCTCAAACTTAGCGAGGGCGCTCTTGGTCATCAGCACCTTCGGGAAGCGAATAAGCGACACCGGGTCAGCCTCATTGACTTCCACAACCAGCACATTGGGCAGGTTACGCGAAGCCAGGAAGACGTTTTCATCGAGGTTGTCGGTGATAACCAGCACCGAGTCGTAACCCATGCCCTTGATCTTCTGCGCGAAGAGTTTGGTCTTCGGCGCGTCGACCGAAATACTGTCGACTACAGCCAGACGATCTTCACGAACGAGTTGAGAAAGGATCGACGCCATACCGGCACGGTACATTTTCTTGTTCAGCTTCTGGCTGAAATTCTCATCCGGCGAATTCGGGAAGATTCGACCACCACCACGCCACAAGGGGGAGGAGGACATACCGGCACGCGCACGACCCGTACCCTTTTGGCGGAACGGCTTGGCGGTCGTGTGATGAACCTGCTCACGATCCTTCTGGGCACGATTGCCGCTACGCGCGTTGGCTTGGTAAGCAACAACGACCTGATGGATCAGGGATTCGTTATATTCGCGACCGAACAGCACATCGGAAGCCTCCAGACGGCTGGCTTCCTGACCTTGTTCGTTAATTAACTTGAGTTCCATTATGCCCCCGCCTTCACTGCAGGATGCACGATCAGATCCGACCCCTTGGAGCCGGGAACCGCGCCTTTGACCAACAACAGCTGACGCTCGACATCAACACGGATGACTTCAAGGTTCTGCTGGGTTCGTTTGACGTCACCCAGATGGCCGGCCATTCGCTTGCCAGGGAAAACCCGACCCGGGTCCTGGTTCATACCGATTGAACCCGGCGCATTGTGCGATACCGAGTTACCGTGTGTGGCGCGTTGCGACTTGAAGTGGTGACGCTTGATACTACCGGTAAACCCCTTGCCGATCGTCTGACCGGTAACATCAACCTTCTGACCGACAGCAAAAATGGACACGCTGATGTGATCACCGGGTTTCAGGGCAGCGAGATCCTCAGCGGAAACCGGGAACTCCTTAAGCAGGTTACCTGCCTCAACGCCGGCCTTGGCAAGATGACCTGCCAAGGATTTATTGACGCGAGACGGACGACGCTTGCCGAAAGCCACCTGTATGGCGGCGTAGCCGTCGTTCTCAGGCGTTTTGATCTGGGCGACACGATTGTTCGACACATCGAGCACAGTTACCGGAACGGAAACACCGTCATCGGTAAAAATACGCGTCATGCCGACCTTGCGCCCAACAAGGCCTAGACTCATGGTTATTCTCCTCTAGCCGGCTACGATTGGCCGGCGAGCGCTACAAGTCAAAATGGGCGGCGTCAACGACGCTACCCGACGAAAGGCGGCGATTATAGCCGCTTTGAAGCACTTACTGCAACTTAATTTCGACGTCAACACCTGCGGGCAGATCAAGCTTCATCAGTGCATCGACCGTTTTGTCGGTTGGATCGATGATATCCATCAGACGCAGGTGGGTGCGAATTTCAAACTGGTCGCGTGAAGTCTTGTTTACGTGTGGCGAACGCAGGACATCAAAGCGCTGGATCCGGGTAGGAAGCGGAACCGGGCCACGTACAACGGCACCTGTGCGCTTGGCGGTCTCAACAATTTCCTGAGCTGACTGATCGATCAGACGATAATCGAAGGCTTTGAGGCGGATACGGATTTTCTGGTTTTGCATATTGTTTTCCAAAGAGCGATAGGTCAAGGTCGCAACCCTGACCCGAAGTTTAAAAGTTACTCGATGATCTTGGCGACGACGCCGGCGCCGACGGTACGACCGCCTTCACGGATAGCGAAGCGCAGACCTTCTTCCATGGCGATCGGGTTGATCAGCTTGACCGTCATCTGGATGTTGTCGCCCGGCATGACCATTTCAACACCTTCCGGCAGGGAGATGGCTCCC
>JANNNT010000151.1:0-2330 GCA_031398685.1 Rhodocyclaceae bacterium
GTCAGACAACAACTGACTTGTGTGGCTTGCGCGTTGCGGGGTGAATCGTATAGTTCCAGTCGCCGTGGAAGCGATGGTGTGCTAACCTGACTTTCGCAGTTCGAACCTGTTTCGCCGCGTTGTGACGACTCCGCGCGCCGAAAGTCCCATGTTTGTGCCCGCGCGTGTTCGAAATCGGCTGCGGTGAAGACCTACCCCCTGTTTTTCTGCGCGTCGTTCGGTGATTCTTGTGCGGGATGTTCTTGCGCGGGACGAATCGGCGGAAGGACGGCAAGGATCACCGCTACTTCAGCGTGGTCGAGAATCGGCGATTGTCGTCCGGCAAGACGGCGCAGCGGACGGTGCTCTATTTGGGCGAGATCAACGATCGCCAGGCGGCCGCGTGGCGCACGACCTTGGATGTCTTCGACGAGCAGGAGCAGCGCCACCGGACGTTGAGCTTGTTTCCGGACGACCGCGAGATACCCCGGGATGCACTTGATGGGCTGCAGGTGAAGGTGAGTGGGTTGGCCTTGCGACGACCGCGGGCCTTCGGCGCCTGCTGGTTGGCGTGCCAGCTGTGGCGCGAACTGGGGCTGGAGGCGTTCTGGCAAGAGCGCTTGCCCGACGGGCGCGAATCGGTGAGTTGGGAAAAGGTGGTGCGCCTGCTGGTGGTGAACCGATGGATCGCGCCGGGCAGCGAGTGGCGCGTGCATCGGCACTGGTTTCTCCACAGCGCGATGGACGCATTGCTGGGCGTGGATTTTGCGGTGGCGGAGAAGGATCGCTTGTACCGGTGCCTCGACCGGTTGGTAGCGCACAAGCAAGATTTGTTCGTGTGGTTGCGCCAGAAGTGGGCGGATCTGTTTCAGGCCGACTTCGAGGTGCTGCTCTACGATCTGACGAGCACGTACTTCGAAGGCGAGATGGCCAACAACCCGAAAGCCAAGCGCGGCGACAGCCGGGACGGGCGCCCCGAGTGTCTGCAACTGGTGATCGCGCTGGTGATCACCACCGACGGATTTCCGCTGGCATACGAGGTGTTGGACGGCAACACGTCGGACCGCACCACGCTGCGGGGATTTTTGGACAAGATCGAAACGACCTACGGCAAGGCGAAGCGGCTGTGGGTGATGGATCGCGGGATCCCGACCGAGGCGATCCTGGCCGAGATGCGGGACCCGGCCCGGCCGGTGTCCTATCTGGTGGGGACGCCCAAAAGCAAGATCGCTCACTACGAACACCGGTGGCTCGATCTGCCGTGGCAGCAGGTCCGCGAGTCCGTGGACGTGAAGCTGTTCGAAGACGACGGCGAACTGTACGTGCTGGCCAAGAGCACCGGCCGGCAAGCCAAAGAGACCGCCATGCGCCGCAAGCGTCTGGTGCGCTTACTCCGCAAGCTGCGGGCGATGCGCCGGAGCTTGCCCGCGCGCGATCGCCTGCTCATGCGGCTGGGCGCGGCCAAAACCGAGGCGGGCCGCGCGTTTGGGTTTGTCCACATCGACCTGCCCGGCCCGGCGCAGCCGGTGACGCGCGCGTCCTTTCGGTTTCGGGTCGACAAGGCCAAACTCACCGCCGCCCAACTACGGGACGGCCACTACTTGCTTCGCTCCAACCTGACCGCCGAAGACCCGGCCGTCCTGTGGACCCGGTATGTGCAGCTGACGCAGATCGAGGCGGCCTTTCGCACGCTCAAGAGCGACCTGCGCATTCGCCCCATCCATCATCAACTCGAACACCGCACCGACGCGCACATCCTGCTGGCGTTTCTGGCCTACTGTCTGCAGGTCACCCTGAAGCACCGCGTGCAGGCGTATGCCCCCGGCTTGACCCCGGCGGCGGTCCTGGACCAACTGGCGACGATTCAAATGATCGACGTCTGCATCCCTACCGTCGACGACCGCTGGCTGATCATGCCGCGCTACACCCAGCCCGACCCCGACACCCAGCTGTTGCTCCACCACCTCCACCTCGAGCTGCCCGCGCAACCCCCACCCCGCATCACGGGCTATCCCTCGATACCCGTCGCCGAACAGGCCGCCGCTCAGTAGAGAGGGACCCAGCCCCCGCGCTTGTGGTGAAGACCTAGGGATCCCGTTTACTGAATCTAAAGGACTTAGCGGCGCTTTTGCCCCTGAACTGCGAAAGTCAGGCTAGCGGCGAGGGCGCCTTGCTGCGCTGTCGCCGATACGCCCGATCTGCGTGCGGCGAGGGGACCGCCGGTCCAGATAAGGTAGCCGAGCAGCGTGACAGGGAACAGAAGGGCGCTGAGGGCGTAGAAGACGGTGGCCGCGACGAGATCGCGCATTCTCCGCAGGGATGGTTTCGTGTCTTCGTGCCTTCGTGGCCTC
>JANNNT010000192.1:0-1557 GCA_031398685.1 Rhodocyclaceae bacterium
GTGCCGCACCTCGACCGGCCGGATCGTGCCGGGGCGCTGACTTACTCCTGACGGTCACCCCTGAGCCTGCCTTCCAGTTCGGTGTCCGAGGTATAGCCGAAGCGCTCGCCCGGCGGATGGCCTGCCACGTAACCGTACGGCATCCAGTAAAGCGCCGGGTTGTAGAGTGCTGCCGCATTGCCGTCGGCAAAATGGCCGCCAGCCAGGTCGCTGCGCACGAAGAATGCGTTCGCCCCGGTGATGTTTGTCCCGACCAGACGGTAGCCGAGGCGAGCGGCGAGATTGGCAAGCGCTTGGAGCGACGAGCCGCCGTAATCGCTGCCGTCCCAGGCATGATCGGGGTCGTAGGGCGGCACCAGATCCATCGGCGGCGGGAACTTGCCGTTGTATTCGATCACCAGCACACGCGGACGCAGCCCACCGATTGCCTTGAGCACGTGGTAGTCGTTGCCGTCGATGTCGATGCTGAGCAGGTCCAGCTCGCCGACGGAGGCGACGCGCGCGCCTGCGATCAGCGCGCAGATGTTATCCGGGGAGACGATTGTCTGCAGAAGTTCGAGCTGTCCCTCGGCCAGCTTCAAGGCGAAAACGCGCCGGATGCGGTCGCAGTCGCCCGCGTTGGCTTCCATCCACAAGCCCCGCCATCCCTCCACCAGCAGCTTGAGGGTGTTGCATTCGCGGCCATGGGAGACGCCGAACTCGACGAAGCTGCGCGAAGCGGTACCGATGCGGCGGAAAATCTCCGCGAGGATACCGTCCTCGTCATTCTGGGACCAGACCTTGAAGCCGTGGCGCTCGAGGCGCCCGGGCGCAGCGTAGCGTGGTTCGGCCAGCAGTTGGCGCAGTTCGCGCGCCACGCGCAGCTGCATAGCCGCCTGTGCAAAGTTGACCAGCAGGCCTTCCTGCTTTTCCGGCTGCGGCGCAGGTACCGCGGCCGCCTGCGCCGGTCCTCGCGGTGCGAACAGGCTGCGCAGGAGGCTGCCGAGTACGCTCATCGCTAGTGTGAAGGCGCCAGCATCATGCGGCCAAGGTACCAGGCCACGCCGGCAATGAATGCCGAGCAGGGAATCGTGAGGATCCATGCCCAGAGGATGTTTCCCGCCACGCCCCAGCGCACAGCGGAGGCCGATTGGACGGAACCTACGCCGATGATGGCCCCGGTAATCGTATGCGTGGTCGAGACCGGAATGCCGAAGCCGGTGGCGATGAACAGCATGATGGCGCCGCCCGTCTCGGCGCAACAGCCGCCGACGGGCTTCAGCTTGGTGATGCGCTGCCCCATGGTCTTCACGATTCGCCAGCCGCCGAAGGCGGTGCCGGCGGCGATCGTGATGTAGCAGGCCGCGATGACCCAGACCGGAACCGGGTCTTTTGTACCGAGGTAGCCGGCGGCGATCAGCAGCATCCAGATGATGCCGATGGTCTTCTGCGCGTCGTTGCCGCCGTGGCCAAGCGAATAGAGCGATGCAGAGACGAGCTGCATACGCCTGAACCAGCGATCGACCTTGCTCGGTGAACTTCGCACGAACAGCCAGGCGACGATGAGCATCAGCATCG
>JANNNT010000214.1:0-5424 GCA_031398685.1 Rhodocyclaceae bacterium
AGTAGAGCAAAGAGTGTGCCCATAAAGGTCGAGAATTCTGGCGGCGGAGCACCCCGATATCCGCACTGACCGACCCGGGTTTCACTACGTGTAAGACGGGCAAGACTCCGAGGCTGACACCGGCTTCGCTGCCAGACTCCCATGCTCGGTATCCGTCGGTAATTCACTCCTGAACAGATGAAATTGCCGCAAATAGTACGGCGCCTACGCCAATAGCGACCAGCCAACTCCCTGGACGAAGATGAGCTTTGCCTGGTGCTATCGCGGGTGCAGTCGCTCGATCCGGCGGCCATGCCGAAAGTACGCCTCCGTCATGTGTACGCTGAAAGGTTCCAGCGCAACCGTTGCGCTCAGCACACTGAATTAGCCGCCCACTTGGCTGGACTTCCCCCTGACGCCAAGTACGAATAGCTCCCAATCGCAACGTTTTCGTGGGAGGACGATAGGTCGTCGCCAAGCTCGGATTTTTCAGGCATGTCAATTGCTAGATCAGGTTAAGCCGTTGGCGGCCGATGGTCGTGACAGAAGCGGCTATTAATAACTCTTCTCGGAGAATGCACATGTCAGCACTTGCCTTAACCAATGAGCGGGAACAGCGCAATTATCCGTTGCCCGTACACGCGCCTTCATTGGTGTCCATTGCTCATACATGGAAGCATAACCACGTGCTCAAAGCTCTCCCTGTGGATGTTTGGGAGCGGATTTCTCCCCATCTTGAGCTTATTGAATTACCGCAGGGAACGGTGCTTTATGAAGCCAACGCGCCGATTAAATACGTTTATTTCCCGGTGAACTCAATCGTTTCATTGCTTTACATGATGGAAAATGGGGACACGGCACAAACAGCCATGGTCGGCTTCGAAGGAATGGCCGGTGTGTGGGCGTTCATGGGGTGCCAGACCTCGCCAAGTTGCGCCGTGATGCAGATTTCCGGCCTGGTTTTCAAGCTGCGTGCGAGCGTGCTGGCCTACGAATTCGACCATAGCCCGCAGGCCACACAGATATTGCTTCGCTACACTCAAACGTTATTCACCCAGTTTGCTCAGACGGCTGTTTGCAACCGTTATCACTCTATCAAGGAGCAAGTTTGTCGCTGGTTGTTAACGACCCTCGATCGTCAGCCGGGCAACAATTTGTTTGTGACCCACGAACTCATCGCCCGCATGATCGGTGTTCGCCGCGAAGGGGTAACCGAGTGCATAGGTGATTTACAGCGCCTGGGGGGCATCAGTTGCAGTCGCGGGCGCATCGTGGTTACCGACCGCCCGACGCTGGAACGGCACGTTTGCACGTGCTATGCCGCGGTCAAAGATCAAACCGAGCATCTGGTCCCGGCTCGTATGAACTGACGCGCACTTGCGCAGGATTAAGAGGATGGTGTGCGCAGGTCCCATTTCCTTGTCGGCACCCCAATGAGTTTTTCCTGTGTTTTTTTTGCGAGGTGATGCCATGCCACATGGTCAATGGAGCGCTAAACGCGTACGTCAGAATGGGCATATCAAGGACCGCCTTGAAAACCAGGGCAGGAGCGAAGACTTCGCCGAGGAAATCGCGGCACGCACGGTGAACAAGAAACGCGTGCAGCATGGTGAGGCGAGAACCTCCGGGAAGCTCAGCGAGGAAGGTATTCTGGCCCCGCAGCGTGGTGGTCAACATGCACCTGACGGTAAAGACGCGCGCAGTAGAGGAATTCAGGGACGCTCCCGCACGCACCAGGCAGAGCTTGAAGCAATGCAACGGCAGAGGAGATAGTCATGGTCAGCGTTCATTTTCCTTCTGTCCGCCCGTGGGCGGAGTTTTTCTGGTTTCTTCCGGAGACGATCCATTTTGCGCGTGGTTGCAAAAGACGAGCAGCCAATCAACACAGGCTGGCGGGTATCCCTGCATCCGAACCGCCTGAGGTACCCGAGTCTCCGGTCAAACCCCAAATCCCGCAGAATCCGGATGTACTTCCTCAAGAGAACCCGCCCGAGATCGAAGAACCTCCACCCGACGTGGTGCCGGTACCCGTCCGTGAACCGCCCGTCATGCCAGCGCCGGTGGCGACACGGGCTCCCGGAAGGAACAGGATTAGGCTTTGAAATCGATGAAAAATTACAACGGCAATCAAATAGTGCCCCGTGACAGCATGGACACTTGGCGCGACTTGCCGAACTTGGTTTGGTGAATAAGTGAGAACGCCGCATTTGAGATTGACGTCTGCATTACGCGTCGACAGCGCTTCGGAGATTCGCATTCCGCTGGCAACACTATTCAGCCGTTGGCTGCATGACTGAGGCGACAACTACCTTGACGCGCGCCGAATCCGTTAACGTGTTTCCTGACGAACTGATCAGCCAAGCCCGAAAGCCATGCTAAGACGCACGCGAAGATCTTTTTTCCCCCGTTCCTACCAGCGCGCTTTGGCCAAAATGACACGGACGGCCGTGCGCGCCGGTTCGAGTGCGATGGAGCAGGCGCTGCGGGGTGCACCAAGCGCAATTAAGCGTAGCCCCGCGAAACGTGCTCCGGCATCCACGGCCCAATGGAGCATGGGGTTAGCCATCGGCGTCGCGGGGGCGCGCCGCTATTGGCTGTACAAGCCGCCTGGCGTGCAGCGCGCGGAACGACTGCCGCTCGTGGTGATGCTGCACGGCTGCGGGCAAGACGCTGAAGCGCTGGCGGCGAGCAGCCGGATGAACCGGATCGCCGCGCGAGAGCGTTTTTTCGTGCTCTATCCGGAGCAAGATCGTCTCTCGAATGCGCAACGATGTTGGAACTGGTTCGACACGCGCTCGGGTCAGGCCCAGGGCGAGGCGGGTATCATCGACGCGATGATCGACCAGGTCTGCCGGGTGCAATCCGTCGACCCTGAGCGAATCGCACTGGCCGGCCTTTCGGCAGGCGCTGCGATGGCCGCCTTGTTGGCCACACGCCGCCCGGAACACTTTCGGGCGATCGCCATGCATTCGGGCGTGGCGCCGGGCGTCGCGCATTCTTCCGCAACCGCAGTCAGCGCGATGTGCGGGCTCAGGGTTACTGCCGCTCCACTGGTTGCCAGTACGCCGCTCCCCGCGCTGCTGGTAATCCATGGGAGTGCTGACAGCGTCGTGGCTCCCAGCAACGGTGCCGAGGCGGTGCGGCTGTGGGTGGCCGGTGCAGGCGCGAAACCGAGTGCGCCGCGCACTGTACAGCGCGGTGCGCGCTACGCCGCGACAATCACCCACTATCGAACACGGGGTCGCCTCGTGGCAACGTTCTGCAAGATCAGCGGGCTCGGCCACGCGTGGAGCGGTGGGGCCGCAGGCCGGGCCTTCAGCGATCCGAAAGGACCAGACGCGTCGCGCATAATCTGGGCCTTCATGGCCAAACAATTTGCAAGTGGCGCAAAAAAAAGCACCAAAGCAAAGTATCAGAATCTCAGGCCGATTTCAGCGCTTTAGTGCGCATTCCAGTTGTGCCTTGTTCATCCGCGAGCGCCCCCGAATGCCACGCCGTCGCGCCTCATTGTGAAGCGGTGCCAAGGTGCGCCCCTCTTCCAGCACTTGCACCCTTTGAGCAGGCTGTCCTTGATGTGCACGCACCGACGCTCGCGTTTCGCACTCCAAGCTTTTTCGGGCAGTACGGTTTTTTCCGAAACGGTGAGAAATGCAGATGAACAAGTCGAAACCGGTCGCCGGAGCGGGAGTGCCAAGCGATGTCCGGATCGGTAGCGAAGGTGTTGCGGTGGGCGCAGTATCGCATTGGCCGCGGCTTATCCGCATGCGGTAGTATTTGAGCAAAATCCTTTTGCCGAATCGAAAACCCCCGTGATTCGCTTTCTTCGTCGCTACTGGCCGTCATCCTTGCGCATGCAGCTCATGCTGATCCTGCTGCCGGTCGTCGGTCTGCCGATCATCGCCACCGGCTATGTCCTCAAATTGCGCGGGCACGAGGCGATCGTCGAGGAAAAACGCGTGCATCTGCAGGGGGTCAATGTGTTGCTGGCAAATTACCTGCAGGAACGCGGAGGCTATGCCGGCCTGATCGCCGAGTACTCGGGAGCGACGGACAATCGCGAGGGGCAGATCCGCTTCCTGAACAGTCGTTTGCGTGCCTATACCGACCAGGTCGCCCAGGCCTTTCCCGAAGTCGGCGTCGGCTATTTCCATCTGGGTCTGAATTCCATCATTACTTACGGTCCCAGTGCGCAATACGACAAGACAGTGGGGATGACCATTCCCCCGGAGCACCCGGGCTGGAAGGTCATGGCCAGCGGTACGTCGATGACGGTGAGTGGCGGACAGGTGCGCGGCAACATCATGAACGCCATGTTGCCGATCAGGGAAGGGGAACGCGTGGTCGGTTATATCTGGGCCAATGAGTTCCTGGATGCCATCGACCAGCAGGCCGGTGCCATGCGCCTGGCCGTGCATTGGATGACCCTGCTGGGATTCGTGCTGTCGCTGGCCGTGGTGGTGTTTGTCATCGCCCAGCTGACCAGTCGCATGGAAAAAGTCAAACACGGGTTGCTGCGCCTGCGCTTCGATCTGCGCGATTCGATTCCGCCCATCAAGGGAGAAATCGGGGAGATCGTCGATGCCATCAACGTGCTGGCGCAATCGCTGCTCGAAGCCCGGTCGATGCACCACAACATTCTGGACAGTCTGGCGGATGCCGTGATCACCGTGGATGCCGGCAACAACGTTTCCTACATCAATCCGGCCGGTTGTGCCTTGTTCAGCTGCGAGGCCAGTGAGGTAACCGGCAAGTCCTATCCGGCGCTGTTCCGGGCCGATGCCAATTTCTCCAGCCTGCTTGTCGATACGCTCAATAGCGGCCACGAACATCGTGGAGTCGAACTCGACTACCCGTTGCCGCACCGCACGCCACGCGTTCAGGTCAGTACCAGCCTGCTCTTTGACGGTCGCGGGCATCAACTGGGGGTGGTCGCGATTATCCGCGACGTCAGCGAGACGCATTCCCTGCAGAAGCAGGTGGCCCGCGCTGACCGGCTGGCCGCCATCGGCGAGATGGCCGCCGGCATTGCCCACGAACTGCGCACACCGTTGACCTCCATCCGTGGCTTTGTCCAGTATCTGCAGGGTTCAACCGACCCAAACGAATGGCAGGAATACGGCAGCATCATCATCCGCGAGGTCGATGGCCTGAACCGCATCGTCTCCGAACTGCTCGACCTCGTTCGTTCGCAACCGCTGCGCACCGAGCCGACCGATATCAACCGGCTGGTCGAAGATACGCTTCTGCTGGCGCGCGACAGTGCGAGCAACCGCCGCATTGACTTCGATCTTGCACTGTCCGGGTATCTGCCGCCGCTTGAAGTCGACCGCGGGCAGATCAAGCAGGTGTTGCTCAACATCATCGTGAACGCCATCCAGTCGGTCACCGAACAAGGCGATATTCGGATTGCCACGATGATGCGCGGCGAGCACGACGTCAGCATCT
>JANNNT010000474.1:0-12040 GCA_031398685.1 Rhodocyclaceae bacterium
CAGGTCTCGACCACCTGCTGTCCGCCCAGCAAGGCAAAAGCGGCCGAGAAGATGCTGGAGCCGACGAACAGCCAGCACACCATGGCTGAGGTTTTTGCGGTCAGGAACGCCGACTCTTTCAAAACCGAGAAACTCAGTTGCCGGTAAGCCGCCGCCAGGAGGATGCCACCCAGCGAACCGATGGCCGCCGCCTCGGTCGGCGTAGCCAGGCCGAAGACAATGCTGCCGAGCACGCCGAGAATCATGACCGAGAGTGGAAAAAAAGACGCCAGCAGCATCTTGAATATTTCCAGGCGAACGAAGGTAAAGAACCAGTAAAAGCCAATCGCCGTGAGCGCCCCGACGCCCAGCAGTCCCCAGAACCAGCCTGGTACCGGCAGGCGTTCGGCGGCTTCGGTCTCGGGCGCAGGTGGGGCGTCCAGCGGTGTAGCGGGTTCGGCAAGCTGGGTGCTGGCCATCGAGGGGTCGCTGCTTTCGCCGGCAGGAGGCTCCTTATCACCCTCCTCTTCCGTTGGTTCCTCCAGGCCATCCGATGTGCTCAACGGGGTGTCGGCCGCGACACCCATTTCAACCAGATCACCGGTGTCAACGATTTCGGGGGGGGTTGTTGCCAGATGCCAGACGAGGCTCATGAACAGGACAAAAACAACAGCCGGCAACAGGGCAACGGTTCCCTGCTTGAGGATATCGCCCGTCCCCACCCCGGTGTTGCGCTTGCCCTTCAAGGCGCCGATCAGACCGGGGAAGACGCGAGGACTGATCGTGTCGTGCAGCACAGCCATAGCCGGTGGCAGGTCGACCTGACGTTGGGCCACCGGTAGCGGCGGCGCCAGATGCGGGCGCAGCCTGGCGACGATGATGACGTATACGATGTACAGCCCGGCCAGCATGATGCCGGGGAAAAAAGCGCCGGCATAGAGCTGCACTACCGAGACGCCCGCCGTGGCGCCGTACACGATCAGCATCACCGATGGCGGGATGAGAATGCCAAGGCAGCCACCGGCGGTAATCACCCCCGCCGACAGGCGAATGTCGTAGCCCGATTTGAGCATGGCCGGAAAGGCGAGCAGGCCCATCAGGGTAACGACCGCGCCGACAATGCCGGTGGCCGTGGCGAAGACCGCACAGGTGACCAGGGTGGCTACCGCCAGCGAGCCGGGCAGGCGAGCCAGCGCCAGTTCCAGGGCACGGAACAGTTTTGCAATCAGGTTCGCACGCTCGACCAGATAACCCATGAAGACGAACAGCGGGATCGAGATCAGCACATCGTTGGTCATCACCGCGTAGGCTCGCTGGACCATGAGGTCCAGCGTCTGGCGCACGGCGATCTGGGGATTGCCGCTGCGATAGGCCAGCCACGCAAAGAAAACGCCCATGCCCATCAGGGTGAAGGCGGTGGGAAAACCGAGCATGATGGTGACCACGACCAGGGACAGCATGAGCAGGCCGAAATGGCCATTGGTCATGTTGCTCCAGGGCATGAAGAGGGCCGTTGCCGCAAGAATTACCGCCATCAGGGTGAAACCGAACCAGAGTTCCTTCCGGAGCTTCATCTGACGCCGCCGTCATGCGCTTCGCGGACATCCTTCTTTGCTGCCACCAGCGAATCCAGGGCGGCGATGTCCTGATCGGAAACCTTGACCATCACTTTCAGTTTTTCCACATCGACCTCTTCCACATCCTCTTCGCGCGACGGCCACTTCCCTTCGCGGATGCAGATCACGCAACGGATGATTTCGACGATACCCTGCAGCATCAGCCCGTAACCGGCGGCCGGGATGATGAACTTGAATGGCCATAGCGGAAGCGGATCGGGCGAAAAGGTCTTTTCATTGATCGCCAGCGACTCGTTGGCGTAGATCCAGCCCGCGTACGACAAGGCAAAAATGCCGGGCAGAAAGAAAACAAGGTAAAGCAGGAGGTCGAGACTCGCCTGCGTGCGTGGCGAAAAAAAGCCATAGAGCACGTCCCCGCGCACATGCCCCTCCTTGGAGAGGGTGTAGGCGCCGGCCATCATGAACAGGGCGCCGTAGAGCATGATCTGGGCGTCGAGCACCCAGGCATGCGGCGTATTCAGTGCATAGCGCGAGAGAACTTCCCAAGAGATCAGCGCGGTCAGGCCGACGATGGCCCAAGCAAAAACGTGTCCGGCGAGCGTCGAAAGCTTGTCCACAAAAAGAAGCAGCTTTTGCATTTCCTGCTCTCCGTCAATCACCAGATACGCGGGTTCGGCCAGCGCATCTCTGGCCGAACCGTGCGGCAGATCAGCTCTTTGCCGCAGCCTTCTTGCCGAAGAAATGGTTATGGGCCATCTTGAAATCGACCAGCGTGTCGTTCTGCCAGCGTCCGGCGCGGTGGGCAAAGGTCTTCATCGATTCGTTGACCACCTTGAACGACGGGTTTTCCGCCCCTTTTGCGTCAATGATCTTGTCCCAGGCTTCAAGCTGGGCACGCAGGATCGCATCCGGCGTCTTCCAGAACTTGACACTCTGTTTTTCCTGCATCTCGAGATAATCCTTCGAGTATCGGTCGATCGCTTTCCAGCTCATGTCAGCAGAGGCCGCCTGTACGGCATTGTCGATGATGGCTTTCAGGTCGCCGGGCAGTGCGTCGTAGCGCTTCTTGTTGAACAGAATCTCGAACTGCTCCGAGCACTGGTGGAAACTTTGCAGCATGCAGTGCTTGGCGACATCCGGAAAGCCGAGCAGGCGATCGCTTGATGCGTTGTTGAATTCGGCTGCATCGAGCAGGCCGCGATCCAGTGCCGGAACGATCTCGGCACCGGGCAGGGGATTCACCGCCGCGCCCATTTCCTTGTAAAGATCGACCGCTAGGCCGACGGTGCGGAACTTGACGCCCTTGAGGTCTGCTGCCTTGGTCACCGGTTTCTTGAACCAGCCGAAGGGCTGCGTCGGCATCGGCCCGTAGAGGAAAGACACCACATCCAGGTTGAGATTCTTGTAGATGTCGGCCAGCAGTTCCTTGCCACCGCCATAGTTGTGCCAGGCCAGTACCATGTTCGGATCCATGCCGAAGGCCGGGCCGGAACCCCACAACGCGACGGCCGAGTTCTTGCCGTACCAGTAGGCGACTACGCCGTGCCCGCCATCGAGCGTGCCCTTGGAAACGGCATCGAGCAATTCGAAAGCCTTGACAACGGCGCCGGCCGGCAGCACCTCGATCTTCAGCCGTCCACCCGACATGGCATTGACCTTGGCGGCAAAGTCCAGGGCGAATTCGTGGAATATGTCCTTGGCCGGCCACGTGGATTGCCAGCGCATGGTGATCGGCGACTGGGCCACTGAAATCATCGGGAAACCCGCGGCGACAACGCCTGCCGCGCCCGTGGCGGCAGCCGCAAGAAACTTGCGACGGGAGGGTTCTTGTTGGGCACTGACTTTTTCTGACATGATCTCCTCCTCATGGAACGACGTTTACTCAGCCGCTTCAGGAGTGGATTTGCGCAAGAAAAGAAGTGGCCAGTTTGGCCTAGACAAGGGTTTCTGGACAAAGTTTGGGAAAATGACAATAAAGTATTGAAACGGAACGAAACATGAGTTCTATTGTCAAATTCCACTTATGCGCCTGCCGCGACGGCTAACAGCCTGCCGTCCTCCGCGCCTGCATCAGCCTTTTAGCCAGCGGGTGATGTAGTCGCGATACCAGAGCGCACTTTTCTTTGACGTGCGGCGCTGGGTTTCGTAATCCACATGAACAAGGCCGAAGCGGCGCGTATAGCCCCATCCCCACTCATAGTTGTCGAGCATCGACCAGACAAGATAAGCGATCAGTGGAACGCCTTCGGCAACAGCACGTGCGGCAGCGGACAGATGGGATTCGAGGTAGTCGAGTCGCTCCTGGTCATTCACCTGCCCGTCGATGAGTTGGTCGTCAAAGGCGGCGCCGTTTTCAGCCACATAGATCGCCTTGGGCGCATAGTCCTGATGAAAGCGCTTCAGGATGTCGTAAAGTCCCTGCGGGAAAACCTCCCAGCCCATGGCGGTGTAGCTCGACGCGGGATGGCGTACTTCTGCGGCGTGCGGATACGGCAGATGCGCGTCGTGCGCAACGAAGCCGCGTGAGTAATAATTGATCCCGAGCGAATCGATCGGCTGATGGATGATTTCCATGTCACCCGCGCGCACCTCCGGCACCTTGTCGCCGTAACCCTCCCAGATGTCTTGCGGATAATGGCCCTGAAAAACAGGTTCGGCGAACCAGCGGTTGAAAATGCCGTAGGCGTGATGCGCGGCCTGTCGGGATTCGGCACGATCATCGGCGGGGTAGTACGGCTTTACGTCGAGCACGATGCCCAGTTTGGCCGCGCGCGTATGCGCCCGGAGTGCTGGCATGGCGAAACCGTGGGCCAGCAGCAAATTGTGGGCGGCGGTGAGCGCTTTGGCGCGATCCCGTTCGCCCGGAGCGTGGCGTCCTTCGAGATGCCCGACGATGGCTGAACACCGTGGCTCATTCAGGGTGGCGTAGGTGTGCACGCGATCACCGAGTCGTCTGGCCACCACTTCGGAATACGTGGCAAACGCGTAACTGGTGTTGCGATTGAGCCAGCCGCCGCGCTCGGCAAGCGCCTGGGGCAAATCCCAGTGGTAGAGCGTGGCGTAGGGCGCGATACCGCACTCGAGTAACTTGTCGACGAGACGGTCGTAGAAATCCAGCCCCTTCTCGTTGACGGCGCCGACACCATCCGGAATAACCCGTGGCCAGGCGATTGAAAAGCGGTAGGCATTAAGGTTAAGCGCCTGCATCAGCGCGACATCTTCGTCTACACGATGGTAATGGTCGCAGGCGACATCGCCCGTACTGCCATCGGCGATGCGGCCGCTGTTATGGGCAAAGTGGTCCCACATGCTGGGTTTGCGTCCGTCTTCGGCCACCGCACCTTCGATCTGATAGGAGGATGTGGCGGCGCCGAATTGAAAGGTTTCAGGAAACTGGGAAGACATGAGTGCTCATCCTTAAGGAGGAGTTGAAGAAGATGGGGCGTCAACCGTCGGAGTCAGGTCGCCGAAGAGGATTGGTAGCTGTGCCACAGCGACATGATGTGCATTGCTTCCTTGACGGCCTGTTCCGGGATCTCTGGGGCGAACGTAAGGTTCAGGCAGCGTGGTTCGCCGGCATGAAGATCGAAGAAATTGTCATCGAGTTCGACGTCGAACTGTCCGAAAGACAGGCACACGGCCAGCGCCAGGGATTGTGATTCCAGCCTCAGCGCGGCCTTGCCAGTCCCTTGTAACGTCCATGCGGTTCTGATGCCGGGATTACTAAACTCAACGAATCTGGGAACGGTAAACAGTGCGGTTTGCCGCGACAGGATTTCGCCTGAATCGGCGTCTTCAAGATGCGCGGCCAGGACGGAATTTTCCTTGCTCCATCCGAGTTGCGGATCGAACACCACGTCAGCGTGATGAATAACCGTGCCCGGCTTGAGTTCGATCTCACGAGATACGGGCGGCGTAATCGCCTGGCCTTGCAGGTTGCGCAAGCCCCATACCAGCCGAGCGCGCCGCATTTCGGGTGCATCGTGGATGGTATGGATCGAGTAACTCTCAATCGAGTTGTGGAAGGCGTTGTACTGACCGATCCGGACATCGCCTTCCGTACGCAGGTAGACCAGGCTGGGCGAATAGAAGCGCCGAGCTTCGTAGTGCAAGGCTTTCCAGCGGCCGCCATATTCGATGGAACTCCACGAGGCGACCGGCCAGCAATCGTTGAGCTGCCAGTAGAGCGCACCCATGGTGTGCGGCATGCGATAGCGGAAATGCTCAATTCCGACTTTCATGCACCAGGCCTGATTGAGCTGCGACACGTAAGCCAGCGCCCGATAGCTGCAGGCATGGCGGAAGCGCTGATTCATGTAGTGCAGCATGGTGGCATTGCCGCCGCCGTTCTTCTGGTGGTTCTCCATCGTCGGAGAAAAAACGTTGAGCGATTCCGGCGGGCAGAAGGTGGCGGCGAGTTCGGCGGAAGCGTAGCTTTGCATGCCGAACTCGGAACAGAAGCGGACATTGAGCTTTTCGTAACTCTTTACCGGCTCCCGTTCGTGCCAGACCTTCCAGTAGTGCACGTCGCCGGCGCGCCCGTCGTTGGCGTTCGCCATGAAGCCGGCCGGGGTCCATGGCGAACTTGGCCAGTACGCCGTGGCGCCATCTAAACTGTGTACCACTTGAGGCAACACCCTGTGGAAGATCCGTTCATTGTCAGCCGCAAGCTTGGGGTTCGCACGCATCTGATCGGCATAAAAATCGATCATCTCGTTTTCATTGTTACCGCACCACAGCGCCATGGACGCATGATGGCGAAGCCGCTTGACCTGGTCACGCGCTTCAGCCTCGACCAGGTCGACATACTCCGCCGCGCCCGGATACAGGCTGCAGGCGAACATGAAGTCCTGCCAGACGAGCAGCCCGAGTTCGTCGCACACTTCATGGAAGGCATCGCTCTCGTACACGCCGCCGCCCCACACCCGAATCATGTTCATGTGCGCCGTGGCGGCGGCGCCAAGGCGAGCTTCGTAACGTGCCCGGTCGCATTCGGTGATGAAAACGTGATCGGGAATCCAGTTGGCGCCTTTGGCAAAAACCGCGTGGCCATTGACGCGGAAATAGAAGGTTTCGCCTTCGTCGTCGCTCTCGCGAACGAGCTCGATGGTGCGCAAGCCGATGGCTTTTTCCCAGCGGTCCAGTTCACGTCCCTGGCTGTCGTTGAGGACGACGCGCAGCGTGTACAGGGGCTGTTGGCCTTGACCATTCGGCCACCAGAGTTGCGGATTGGGTAAGGTGGCGCGGTGGTGCGGGTCAAAAACGACCGCCGTCGCACCGGTCAACAGCAACTCGGCGGCAATGTGGCAGCCCTCGGCATTTCCCACCAGTTCCGGCGTGAACAGCAGTTCAACTTCGCCGTTCGGGCGGTGATCCTGTTTCACGTGCACCGAGTCGAGGCGACAAGCTGACCAGGCTTCGATTCTCAACGGTCGCCATACGCCGCAGGTCACGAATCTCGGCCCCCAATCCCAACTGTATTGATACTGCGCCTTGCGAATCCTGGAACGTCCGCCGACCGGATCGTTGCGCTCGGCAAAGGGCTGCCAGTCCTTGTGGCTGGCGATGTAGTCCAGCGTGTTGTGAAACTCGATCAGCAGCTCGTTTTCACCTTCCTTGAGCAGCGAGCGAATGGGGAAGCGGTAGGCACGGAACATATTCTCCGTTGTCCCGATGAGCGTACCGTTCAGGCGAATCGTTGCCAGGGTATCAAGCCCTTCGGCGACCAGCTCGACGAACTCCTGCTGCACGGTCTCGGCGCCGACGTGGAACGAGCAGCGGTACGACCAGTCCTCGCGCTCGATCCACTGCAGATCCTGCTCGTTGGACCCGTAGAAGGGATCGGGAATGAGTCCGTTGCGCCGCAGGTCGGTATGAATGGTTCCCGGCACCTCGGCGGGGAACCAGGTCTGTTTGTCTCTGGAATGGAATTCCCAGCCGCGGTGCAGGAGAATGTGTGACATGGACATGTGTTGTCTCCGAATCCCGGCCTTACAGGCGCTGCTCGGTTTCCGGCGAAAACACCGATAGGCGGTCAAGATCAAAGCTCAGCGGCATCTGCTGGCGGTCGAGCCGCGCTTCTCTCGGCTCAACGCGCAACGCCAGGGGTTCATCGCCCACCGTGGTCCATACCAGCGTGTCCGCTCCCAGGGGTTCGATGTAATCGATTTTCGCCGTGGCGCCGGTATAACCGTTACCCGGCTCGGCTCCGAATTTCACGTTTTCCGGGCGTACACCCAACATGACCGGTGTTTCCGGAACAGGGGGTCTCTTGAAGTGATAGCGGCTCAGATCGACCTGCAGCGCACCGCAATCGGCGACTAGCTGGCCGTTCCTGGACGCCAGCTTTCCCTTCAGGATGTTCATCGGGCTGGCGCCGATAAAGCCCGCCACAAACAGGTTTTCCGGTGTGTCGTAGAGGGTCTGCGGATCGGCATGCTGCTGGATCACGCCGCCTTTCATGACAACGATCGAGGACGCCATGGTCATCGCCTCGACCTGGTCGTGCGTCACGTAGATGCTTGTCACGCCGAGCGTGTCATGCAGTTTCCGTATCTCGCCGCGCATTTGCGTCCGCAGTTTCGCATCCAGATTCGACAGCGGCTCATCGAACAGGAACAGGCTGACGTCCCGCACCAGGGCACGACCAATCGCCGCGCGCTGACGCTGGCCACCCGAAAGCTGGGACGGTTTGCGTTCCAGCAGCTCGGTCAGATGCAGCATGGCTGCCGCTTTATCGACTTTGCGCTTGATTTCGTCGCGTTTGACCCCGGCCACCTGCAGGCCGAAACTCATGTTGCCGCGCACGGTCATGGTCGGGTACAGCGCATACGACTGGAAAACCATCGACAGCCCGCGATCCTTGGGTTCAAGGCCAACGACGTCCTTGCCGTCGATCTCGATGCGCCCGCTGGTGGCCGACTCCAGTCCGGCGATGATATTCAGCAGGGTGGATTTGCCGCAGCCCGACGGGCCGAGCAGGACGAGAAACTCTTTCTCGCGCACTGACAGGTTGATGTTCTCGAAAACCGAAACATCATCGAAGCGTTTTGTGAGATTGACGATATTGAGCACGGACATTTTCTGGTTCCTCGTTGAAGGCTTAACCCTTGACGGCGCCGGATGTGATGCCTCTGACGAAATAGCGTCCGGAAATCAGGTAAACCAGGAGCGGTGTGGCCGCAGTCAGAATGGTGGCCGCCATGTTCACGTTGTATTCCTTTTCGCCGAAGGTGGAATTGACCAGGTTGTTGAGCTGCGCGGTCATCGGCAGGTTGTCCCGGCCGGCAAAGATCAGGCCGAGCAGGTAGTCGTTCCAGATACCGGTCACTTGAAGGATCACGGCGACAACCAGAATGGACGTGGACATCGGCAACATGATTCGCCAGTAGATCTGCAGGAATCCGGCCCCATCCACGCGAGCGGCCTTCATGATCTCGGTCGGCAGCGAAGCGTAGAAATTCCGGAAAATCAGTGTCAGAACCGGCAAGCCGAAAAGAACGTGGATGGCGATGATGCCGGGCAGCGTGCCGTAGATTCCGACCGTACGCGTCATGATGACCAGCGGATAGAGCAGGACCTGATATGGAACGAAGGCGCCGGCCATCAGTACCCCAAGGAGCAACTCGGCTCGCCGGACATTCCACAAGGCCAGTGCGTAGCCGTTCAGGGAGCTCAACGCAACGGACAGCAGCACGCTGGGAATCATGATCGTCAGCGAGTTGGAAAACCCCCCGCGAATGCCGTCACAGGCCATGCCGATGCAGGCGCTGGACCAGGCTTTGGCCCAGGCGCTGAAGTTCGGGTCCAGCGGGAGCGCAAAGATGTTTCCTTCACGGATTTCGGGCATCCCCTTGAGCGATGTCGTCACCATGATGTAGACGGGAATGAGAAAGAACGCCGCACTGCTCAGGAGAAATGCGTAGATGCCGATCCGGCTTATGGTTTTGCTGTTCATGGTGCTTACTCAGCGACGCAGCTTGTGGAAGCTGTAGGCGATGTAGGGGGCGACCACGGCAATGGTCGTCACCAGCAGCATGACCGCTGCAGCACTTGCCATGCCGATGTTGGCGCGCTCGAACGTCAGGTCGATGATGAATTTGGCGGGAAGATCGGACGAATTCCCGGGCCCGCCCTTGGTCAGAGCCACGACCAGGTCGTAGGCTTTCACGACGGCCATGGCCAGCAGCACGACACAGGTCATGACCATCGGGCGCAGCATCGGCAGCACGATGGAAACATAGGTTCGCCAGGCCGGGATGCCATCGATGGCGGTGGCCTTCCAGATATCGCGGTCAATACCGCGCAGACCGGCGAGCAGAATGGCCATGACCAGGCCGGACGATTGCCAGACCGCCGCAATCACCAGCGCGTAGATGGCCTTGTCCGGGTTGATCAGCCAGTCGAACGTGAAGTCCGGGAAACCGAGACCGCGAACGAAATGCTGCAGACCCAGCGTCGGGTTCATGAACCATTGCCAGGCCAGACCCGTAACGATGAACGACATGGAGAGCGGGTAGAGGAAGATCGTGCGGAAAAGCGATTCAAGCCGGATCCGCTGGTCGACCATGATGGCCAGCAAAAAACCGAAAATGAGCGCAATCGAGATGAAACAGGCGCCATAGAGGAACAGGTTGGAGAAGGCCACATGAAAGCGCTCGGTGGCAAAAAGTCTCGCGTACTGTGTCATTCCGACAAATTCGTAGCGCGGAATAAGCTGGGTATTGGTCGCCGAAATGACGCCGGTCCAGGAGATGGCGACGAGCAAAATCGTGATTGCCACAACGGTTGTAAGCGCTATCGTGAGCAGCGCCGGCAACTTCGCGCGAAAAGAGAACATGCTTTGATCCTGCCTGAAGGAGTCGGCTCCACTCCCGCATCGATAAATTTATGCGGGAGTGAAATCTGCTGACGCTGATCAGCGCGATTGGCGAATGGCGTTTGCCAGAAGGTTCGATGCGGCGGCGGCGTCGATCGACTTGTCATTCCAGAACTTGGTGATCGCGTCATGCACGGAGCCCATCATGTCACCCGATAAGGCCATCGCAAAATTGGGAAGCTGGTTTTCAGGCTTGCTGGAAACGGCTCTTCCGAGTTGCACGCACTGATCCATTCCTGAAAGGTCGACATCCGTGCGCACGGGAATCGAGCCCTTGACCTTGGCCAGAGCCACCTGATTGGCGGGGTCCATGATGGTGTTGGCCAGCTCGACCTGCGCTTTTGTCAGGGTATCGCCGCCGTTCTTCGGGAACGCGAAGGTATCAACGACGAGAATATAGGCATCCTGATTGCCGGGCGCCATCGCGCAGCCGTATTCCTTGCCTGGGGTAAGACCTGCGGCGGCAAACTCGCCCTTGGCCCAGTCACCCATGAATTGAACCGCCGCCTTGCCGGTGATCACCATGTTAGTGGCGTCGTTCCAGTTGCGCCCCGGGCTGCCTTCGTCAACGAAAGCTTTCAGATCCTTGAAGGTTTTCAGCGCCTTGATGACTTCCGTGCTCTTGGCAAATTCCGCATTCTTTTCAACGAAGAGCTTGCGGTAGGCATCCTTGCCGGCGACGCCCACCAGAACGCTGTTAAAGAACACGCGCTCCTGCCACGGCTGGCCGCCAAGCGCGATCGGGATAATGCCTGCAGCCTTGATTTTTGGCGCATCGGCCAGGAAACCTTCCCATGTTTTCGGCGGCGTCAGCCCAAGTTGCTGAAACACCTTGGTGTTGTAAAACATCCAGTTATCGGCATGCATCGTCACCGGGACGGCGATCATGTGGCCGCCGGCCGTGAGCTGATCCTTGATCAGCGCGGGAAGAACGGCAGCCCACTTGCCGTTGCTGGCCACGGCGTCGACTGGCGCAAGCAGGCCTTGCCCGGCCAGGTTCGTCAGATCGACACCGAGATTCCACTGCATCGCTGCGGGGGGTTCTCCGCCCATGATGCGATTGATGGCCGAGGCGCGTGCCGCCGAACCGCCGACAACCGCGCTGTCTTTCCAGCCTCCGCCCTTCGCTTCGAAAGCCTTGGCGATGACGCTGATCGATTTCGCTTCGCTGCCCGAGGTCCACCAGTGAACTACGTCCGCGGTCATGTCCTTTGGCGCGGCAATGGCCGCCATCGACGCCGAGAAAACACATGCGCCAGTAAGGAAACTTGCTAGTTTATTCATTTGATCTCCAGTATTGAGAGGGTTTGGGCCACTGTATCTCGGTGCCATCATCGAAAAAGACGCAGTGAGCAGCGCACTTACACAAACGTTATAGTAGAAATACTATCGTACGCGAGCAAGGGGAAGTCAAGCTTTTTTTCTTCGAATTTCATGTTCATCGAAACTACTTTTGTAGCGATCAAGCACAAGTCTGTTGGTCACTGTTGATCAATAGCTTGTTGATAATAAGGTTATTTATAACTACAGTTGACTCATAATGGATAAGCCCGACTAATCCGTCGGCCAAACCTTTTTGATTCGCGAATTCATTTGTCCGCAAAGG
>JANNNT010000241.1:0-1953 GCA_031398685.1 Rhodocyclaceae bacterium
GAGGCCAAACCCTTGCTGGCTCGCTTGCAAACGCCGTTATTGCGGCTACAGTTGGTCAAGCGACTTGCCGAAGCCAGCGGTTTTTCGCAGCCCGAAGTCGAACGCTTGTGTGATCTGCGGCCAATTGTCCGGCCTGCACCGGCGCGGGTACCCAGGCAGGCACCGTCGTTGCTACGGCCTTTGCTGCGCCTGTTGCTGCAAAAGCCCGAGCTGGCGAAGGGGCTGCCGCTTGGCGCGCTGCCCACCAACCTGGCGGAAGCGCGTGCGGTCAGGCATTTGTGCGAAATGATCCTGGCGGCGGGCGAACCGACGCCGGCCTACGCGGCCTTGCTTGAACGGCTGCGGGGCAATCAGGATGAAGGTATTTTGCGAGAAGCAGCGGCCGAACTTATGCAACAACCCTTTGCCGAAGAAGATATCGACGCCGAGTTTGAGGGCGCAGTCAGCCGTCTGCATGAGGGAGAAAGCAAGCGGACGTTCGCTCTATTGCAGGAGAAAGTCTACAAGCTGGGTGTTGCCGGTTTGTCGGGCGAAGAAAAGCAGCATTACCTGCAAGCGCTCAGCGCCCGAGGCAAAACAGGCTAAGTTGTGATAAAATCTAGGGTTTTTCCAATACAACGCTAACCGGGAATTGGTCATGGCAAGGGAAAAGGCAGTAATCAACAAGACGGCAAAGGCTAAAGCAGCCGAGCTATTGGCACAAATCGGCAATCAGCCTTCGCCAGTGGATGACGAGACGCGCAAAACGCGGCTCAAGACGCTGATCAAGCTGGGCAAGGAGCGCGGCTTCCTGACCTACGCTGAAGTCAACGACCATCTGCCAGATGACGTCGTCGATGCCGAGCAGATCGAAAACATCATCAGCACCTTCAACGACATGGGTATCCAGGTCTACGACGAAGCGCCGGATGCCGAGACCCTGCTCATGTCTGACGCCGCGGCACCCGTGGCCGCCGACGATGCCGATGTTGAAGAACAGGCCGAACAGGCCCTGTCGACGGTCGACTCCGAATTCGGACGCACGACCGACCCGGTACGCATGTACATGCGTGAAATGGGCTCGGTCGAACTGCTCACGCGTGAAGGCGAAATCGAAATCGCCAAGCGTATCGAAGACGGCCTCAAGCACATGATCCAGGCCATCTCCGCCTGCCCGACGACGATTGCAGAAATCGTCGATTGCGCTGACAAGATCGCCTGCGACGAGATGCGCATCGACGAATTGATCGACGGTCTGATCAGCCCCGACGCTGACGAAGTTATCGAAGACCTGGCCGAAGACGAAGAAGCCGAAATCGAGAGCGACGAAGAGGAGGACAGCGAAGCGGCCGAAGGCGCAGCGGCAGCGGCCTCCTTGCTCAAGCTCAAGGTGGAAGGGCTGGAACGGCTCGAGATCATCAAATCGCTCTACGCCAAAGCACACGCCGCACTGCTCAAGAAGGGCTCGCAAGACAAGGCGTATCTCAAGCTTCAGGAGAAAATCTCGGAAGAGATGATGGGCATCCGCTTCACCTCCAAGACCATCGAGCGTCTGTGCGAATCGGTGCGCAGCATGGTCGAAGAAGCCCGGGCCTGTGAGCGCAAGATTCAGCGCATCTGCGTCGACACCGTTCGCATGCCGCGCCCGTACTTCATCAAGGTCTTCCCCGGCAACGAGCTCAACCTTGAGTGGGTCGACACCGAACTGGCCTCCGCCAGCAGCAAGAACTATGGTCCGATCCTCACGCGCAATGCGCCCAACATCAAGGAAGAGCAGAAAAAATTGCTCGCCCTGCAGGATCGCATCGGCATTCCGCTCAAGGAACTGAAAGACATCAACAAACAGATGTCCACCGGCGAAGCCAAGGCCCGTCGCGCCAAGCGCGAAATGACCGAAGACAACCTGCGTCTGGTCATCTCCATCGCCAAGAAATACACCAACCGCGGCCTGCAGTTCCTCGATCTGATTCAGGA
>JANNNT010000275.1:0-7152 GCA_031398685.1 Rhodocyclaceae bacterium
GGCAAGCTCGACGTGCTGCGTGATACCTACCGCACCATGTCCGGTCGTGACGTTCAGCTGGCCATCTACGTCGAACCAGGCAAACTCGATCAGTGCGCGCACGCCATGGCCGCGCTGAAGAAGTCGATGAAATGGGACGAGGCCACGTTCGGTCTCGAATGCGACCTCGACCACTACATGATCGTCGCCGTCGGCGACTTCAACATGGGCGCCATGGAGAACAAGGGGCTCAACATCTTCAACACCAAGTACGTGCTGGCGCGCGCCGACGTGGCCACGGATGTCGATTTCGAGAACATCGACCGCGTCGTAGCCCACGAGTACTTTCATAACTGGACCGGCAACCGCGTGACTTGCCGCGACTGGTTCCAGCTTTCGCTGAAGGAAGGGCTGACCGTCTTCCGCGATCAGGAATTCGGCGCCGACACGCACAGCCGCGAGACGGCCCGTATCCGCGAAGTGCGCGGTCTACGGGCTGCCCAGTTCCCTGAAGATGCCGGCCCGATGGCGCATCCGGTGCGTCCGGCAAGCTATCTGGAAATCAACAATTTCTATACCGCGACCGTCTATGAAAAGGGTGCCGAAGTCGTGCGCATGATCCAGACGCTGATCGGCAAGGACGCCTTCCGGCGCGGCATGGACCTCTACTTCGAACGCCACGACGGTCAGGCGGTGACCTGCGACGATTTCGTTGCGGCGATGGCTGATGCAGCCGGCTTCAACTTCGCGCCGTTCATGACCTGGTACCGTCAAGCCGGAACGCCGAAGGTCACGGCTCGCGGCGAATACAGCGCCGATGCACGGCGCTACACACTGACGCTGGCACAAAACTGCGCGCCGTCGCCGGGGCAGGCCGAGAAAGCGCCTTACCTGATTCCCGTCGCCGTTGGTCTGGTCGGGCCGGAAGGCGGAGATCTTGACTTGGGTGGTGGAGCGACGACGCGGGTTCTGCACTTCACCGAGCCCGAACAATCCTTCGCTTTCGAGAACATTCCGTTTGCGCCGGTGCCTTCGTTGCTGCGTAATTTTTCGGCACCGGTCGTTCTGGAGTGTGCCTATACCGAAGCTGAACTCGCCCATTTGCTGGCCCATGACAGCGATTCATTCAATCGTTGGGAGGCCGGTCAGCGACTCTTTGGGCAACTTATTCTCAAGGCGGCGGCACAGTTTGCCCGTGGTGATGAAACTGTGGGTTGGCCGGCTACCGTGCTCGATGCGGCGCGCAGGGTTCTGCTCGGTGCTAGCGATCCGGCGTTCATTGCCGAAGCGCTGACGCTGCCTGGCGAAGCGACGCTGGCTGAACAGATGGACGTGGTTGATCCGGAGGCTCTGTACCATGCCAGAAGCGGCCTAGCGCGCTATCTGGCAAACGGTCTGGTGAGCGATTTTGCCCAACTATATGCAACACTGGCGCCGACCGCACCTTATCACCCGGAGACCGGACAAGCCGCTCGTCGGCGCTTGCGCAATCTTTGTCTGGGCTATCTGAATGAACTGGATTCAGCCGAACACCGGGCCGTGGCCATGCATCAATTCGATAGCGCCGACAATATGACCGACCAGTTCGCCGCGCTGGCTGTGCTGGCCAACGCGCCAGAGGCGGAGGGCGAAGCTGCACTCCAGGCCTTCTACGAACGCTGGCAGCATGAGGCGCTGGTTGTGGACAAGTGGCTGGCGGTGCAGGCGGGCAGTCGCTTGCCCGGAACGCTGGCACGGGTCGAGAGCCTTACGCGACATCCCGCGTTCGATCTGCGTAATCCCAACAAGGTGTATTCACTATTGCGCACCTTTGGCGCCAATCACCGTCATTTTCACGCGGCAGATGGGAGCGGCTACCGCTTCCTCGCCGCACAGATCGCTGTGCTCGACCCGACCAATCCGCAAGTTGCGTCGCGGTTGGCGCGCTGCTTTGACCGCTGGAAGCGCTTCGATGTGGAGCGGCAGGGGCATGCACGTGCGGCACTGGAAACGCTCAGGCAACAAACCGGGCTGTCGCGTGATGTGTTCGAAGTGGTGGATAAGGCTCTGGGGTAGGCGGGTCGATAGCTGAGCCACTGATTTTTTTTGGATGCCCGCAGGAGCCTCAGACTGAGCCCGTGTCGGATAATCCGTATTTCCTGATCTTGTCATGCAGAGTGGTCTTGGCGACGCCCAGTGCTTCGGCACTGCGAACCAGGCTGCCCTTGTGCCGATGCAGGGCGTCCGCGATGAGGGCGCGCTCGAAGGCTTCGACGGTTTCCGACAGAAGGAGGGCGCGCTCGGCGATTTCGTCGCCAAACGGAGGTGCTCCGCATTCGATGCCGAGGACAACACGATCAGCAACATTGCGCAGCTCGCGGACATTGCCCGGCCAATGGTAGCCGACCAGTTGGCGAGTGCGGACGGGGTCGCTGGCAGGTACCGGACGGCCGTGGCGAGCCGCCGCCTGTAGCAGGAAGTGCTGGAACAGAAGCGGGATATCCTCACGGCGTTCACGCAAGGGCGGTAGTGTCACGGTGGCGACGCTAAGACGGTAGTAGAGATCGGCACGGAAGCGGCCCTGATCAGTGAGCGCACGCAGGTCTTCCTTGGTTGCGGCCACGATGCGACAGTCGATGGGAATCAAGGTATTGGAGCCCAGGCGTTCCAGCGTGCGTTCCTGGAGAACCCGCAGCAGCTTGATCTGCATGGAGATAGGCATGGTCTCGATTTCGTCGAGGAAGAGGGTGCCGCCATTGGCATGCTCGATCTTTCCGATGCGTCGTTTGCTAGCGCCGGTATAAGCGCCGGCCTCATGGCCGAAAATTTCGCTTTCAAACAGTGTTTCGGGCAGGCCGCCACAGTTGATGGCGACGAAATTACCCTTGCTGCGAGAACTGGCCTCGTGCAGGCAGCGGGCGACGAGTTCCTTGCCGGTACCGGTTTCGCCCTGGATCAGGACATCAGCGGCACTGTCGGCGAGACCAGCGATCAGTTTCCGCACCCGGGCTAGGCCGTCGGCATTACCGATCAGCCGGGCTTCGATCTGGTCGCGGCCCTCGAGGCGCTGGCGCAGGTCCCGCACTTCGAGAATCAGCCGGCGTTTTTCCAGCGCGCGGTGAACAACCTCGACCAGAAATTCCGGCGAAAAAGGTTTCTGGATGAAGTCATGGGCGCCGTCCTTCATGGCCTGGACGGCCATCGAGATGTCACCGTGGCCAGTGATCAACACCACGGGCAGTTCCGGGTCAACGGCCAGGACTTCGCGTAGAAAGGTCATGCCATCCATGCGCGGCAGACGGATATCGCTGACGATAATGCCGCGAAAATCCTTGCCCAGACGACGTTTGGCTTCCTCGGCGCTGGCCATGCTCTCGGTCGGAATGCCTTCAAGTTGCAGCGCCTGTTCGCAACCTAGGCGGACATCCGGGTCGTCTTCAATGATAAGGACTTTGAGCGCTTCTTTCATGACGCAGGCAACTCCGTGGCAAGGGGGATTTCGAGCGTGAACAGGGCTCCGCCGTCAGAATGGTTGGCGCCGTTGAGCGTACCGCCGAAGTCACTAACGATAACCACCGAAATCGCCAGCCCGAGGCCAAGTCCGACGCCGGCTTCCTTGGTCGTGAAGAAAGGTTCGAAAAGCCGTGACTGGGCCTCGGCAGTCAGTCCCGGGCCGTGGTCCCGTACTTCCAGGCGAACCATCGGGCCGCAGCTCGCGCCACCAAGTTCCACGCACGGATTGGCTTGCCCGGCCATGGCATCGAGGGCGTTGCCAATCAAATTGACAACGACCTGCTCCAGTCGATTGGCGTCGCACAGGGCGTAAAGCGTTTTCTCGGGAAAGGTAGTGGTGACCAGCGCCTTCGTGCTGCGCAGGCGCTGGTCAAGCAGGGCGATGGCGTGAGCCGCTACCTGCCGGACATCGACTGGGCGGAGCTGGCCGCTGGATTTGTGGGCAAAGGACTTGAGCTGGCCAGTAATCAGGCCCATGCGGTCGACCAGCTGGGCGATGCGTTCAAGATTGGAGCGGGTGGTGGCTTCGTCGCCCCGGTCAAGAAAACGGGTGGCGTTGCCGGAAAGAGTGCGCAATGCGGCCAGAGGCTGGTTGAGTTCGTGGGCGATGCCTGCCGAAAGTTGCCCGATAACCGCCAGTTTGCCGGCCTGGATCAACTCGTCTTGAGCCGCGCGCAGGGTACGTTCGGCACGAAACCGTTCAGCAACCTCGTCTTGTAGTTGCTGGTTGGCCGCCGAGAGGTCTGACGTTCGCTCCTTGACCTTACGTTCCAGGTCGTCATGCGCTTTCTGCAGCGCTTCGCGAGCCGCCAACTGGTCGCGCAGGTGGCGCCGGCGATCATATATCATTACGCCCAGAATGCAGAGCAGGATGGCCGTAGTGCCGGCCACAGCGGCCTGGCTGGTACTCATGTCATCCACCTGTTCGAGGTGGGAAAAAACGGTCAGAGACCATTGTGTTCCTGGGAGAATCTGGGACTGCGCCAGGAACTCACCGGCGACCGGATAGACCGAGACCATCTCCGGTTTTTCCTTGGCGACCCGTACCAGACGGGCGCCGTGATTGAGGCTGGCGGTTTCTCTCACGCCCAGTGGCTGCAAGGCCCGGCGATTGTATTGCTGGGTACGGTCAAAGGCGCTACGGGTGTTTTCGTCGAGCGGACGCAGCGTGGTGAATTTCCAGTCAGGAACGGAACTGAGGATAACTACGCCGTTTTCGTCAGCCACCAGAACGGGCGCTTCGACTGTGGCCCATGATTTCTCCAGTTGCTCCAGACTGACCTTGATGATGGCGACGCCGAGAGTCCGACTCTCGTCAGCCAGCGCCGATGACAAGTAATAACCGGGTTCGCTGCGCGTTGTGCCGATGCCGAAAAAGCGGCCGCTGCCGGTTGTCATGGCGTCGCGGAAATAGGGGCGGAAAGAAAGATCTTCACCGACATAGCTATCGGCTCGTCGCCAGTTGCTGGAAGCTTGCACCTTGCCGTTGACGTCCATGACATAGATGGCCAGGGTGCCGGCACGTTCGTTGAGTTGCTCCAGATAGTTGTTTAGCTTAGCGGGGAGTTTGGCGTCACCTGTCTGGACAAGGAGGTCGAGTACATCCCGCTCAAGCCCCAGGGTGGCCGGAAAATAAGCGTATTTTTCGATTTCTCGTTCGAGACTTGCAGCGTAAAGGTCGAGTCGATGGCGACCGGTAGTCTGCATTTCCGCGAGCCCCATGCGCTGGCTGACCTGATACGTAGCGAAAGCCACTACGCCAACCAGGGTTGCGAAGGCCAGTAGCAGAACAGCAAAACGCAGGGGGCGGCGAATGAACATGGTTGAAATGGGCGTTGATCGTTAGTGTAGCAGTGGCAATTGATTGATCATCGAAAGTCAATTGTTGAAAAAAAACAGCCCCGGATCAAAGTCCGGGGCTGTTTCACGAGCTGCATTTTGCAATCTGGCCGAAGAGCGCTTAGGCCGGATTAAGCTGCATGGCATCAAGCGTCTTTTGATCGACGGTGGCTGTAATCAACTTGGCGATGACGAGGTCACCGGCTACGTTCAGCGTGGTGCGGCACATGTCGAGGAAACGGTCGACACCGAGGATCAGGCCAATGCCTTCGGCCGGGATGCCAACCTGGATCATCAGCACCACGATCAATGGCAGAGAACCACCTGGGACACCCGCTGTACCAACGCCCGCGAGGATGGACATCAGAACGACAAGCACCTGTTGGCCGACGGAAAGGTCAATGCCGTACACTTGGGCCAGGAACATTACGGTGACGCCTTCAAAGAGGGCGGTACCATTCTGATTGGCCGAGGCACCCACGGTCAGCACGAAACGCGAGATGCGGGGCGGGAGTTTCAGAACGTGCTCGGCACACTCCAGGGCAACCGGCAAGGTCGCGTTGGACGAGGCGGTCGTGAAGGCGTAGAGATAGACTGCTTTGCACTGATTGAAGAAACCGAAAGGCGACGTCCGGGCAAGAGTCCTTATCGCAAGTCCATAGACTACGAAGAACTGTAACAGCAGGCCCAGAACGACCACCAGCGCATAGTAGGCGACGTTGCCGAGGAAGCTCGCACCCATCTTGTACGCGGTGTTGAACACGATGCCGAAAATGGCATACGGTGCCAGTTTCATGGCCAGTTCGATGATCTTCATCGAGGCCTGGAAGATAGAGTCCAGGACTCTGGCCATCGGGTGGTCTTCGTCCTTGATGACGGTGCTCAGCGCCCAGCCGAAGAACAGTGCAAATATCATCAGCGCCACGATTTCGCCGGAGAAGGCTTTGGCAGCGGAGTCAATCGGGTTTTGCGGCATCAGATCCACGATGTATTGATACCACATCTTGCTTTGCGCTGCCTTGGCGTTGGTTTGCAGAGTCAATACGCCTGAGTTGGTGGCGAGTGCCGCCTTGTCAAAGGCCAGGCCGACACCGGGCTTGAGGACGTTGGTCATGACAACCGCGATAATTACGGCACAGCCACTGAGCAGGATGGTGTAGAGCAGCGACAGGCCGCCCACTTTGCCGAGACCGGCGCCCTTGCCCAACTCCATCGTGCCGAGCATCAGGGCCGAGAGAATCAGGGGAACGACAACCATGAAGATCATGCGCAGGAAGGTCGCGCCCAGGAAGGTCATGACCTCACTGAACGTGGACATGAAGGTGTAATCTTTGGCCGGCAGGTAGTAGTAACCAATAAGGCCGAATGTCACGCCCAACACAAATCCCAACAACAACTTTGTATGCTGCTTCATTGCAACTCCCCTTCTGTTATAAAAAAATTAAGCAAGGAACATCTCGTCAGAGCAGACCTGTTCTTTGTTAGCACGGACCGTACCACCGCTGAGAAAATTCAAGCTCATGATTTATTGCGGGATATTTTTCTTGATTTCCAACCGGAATTCGGTTTCCCGGATACTACTCGCCTGGACCGTTCGGAAATCCGAACAATACTCGGTCGACGTGGATTTGTTTCAGGGCTATGGAAGCTCGATCAGGCATCGTGTGCTGTCGATGTTTTTTCCATCGAGCGGGCTAACGCCATGCCGTTCCACACAACTCAAATTGAATAATTTTGTTGGATGAATTTTTCGTCGATTTTCTCTCTTGACCGCAGCAAGCTGGTCCACCCTTTGCTTTCTGATTGTCTTTTCTATGGGAAGACAACGATGGAGGCATGGGC
>JANNNT010000283.1:0-13047 GCA_031398685.1 Rhodocyclaceae bacterium
CATCGGCTGGCCGCCGGTGGCGACGATGAGGTCGGCGCGCGCCATCAGGGCTTGCGACATGGGGATGTTGACGCGGGTCAGGCATTGCAGGAGGTCGGCCGGGGCGCCTTCTTTCTCGAGCGCTTCGCGCATCAGGCGCACCGTCTCGAAGGAGGTTTTCTTGGAGCGCGGGTGCGGCGAGAAGATGACCACGTCGCGCGCCTTGATGCCGTAGATGGCATTCCCCGCCGGGGTCAGGTCGGGGTTGGTGGTGGGCACGATGCAGGCGACGATGCCGGCCGGCTTGCCGTATTTGACCAGGCCTTTTTCGGGGAGTTCTTCGATGATGCCGACACTTTTCTGGCGCAGCGCGTCACGCAGCACGCCACGGATCTTCATGCGCTTGCCCATGCGGCTCTCGGCATCGCCCAGCCGGCTTTCTTCGATGCCCATGCTGACCAGGCGGGTGAAGGTCTTTTTGTTGGAGACGGCCCAGGCCACCGCCTGGCACAGCCGGTCAATCCGGACCTGGTCGTAGGTTTCGATGATGGCCAGCGCTTTCCCGGCGCGCACGAAGACGTCGTCGAGCTCCTGTTGCTGTTCTTCGGTGATGCTCGTCTTCTTCGGTTCGGGGGCGGACATGGATGCTTTTTCCTCGGGTTTAGGGCGTACGGGGCGGCCGGTCAACGGCGCGGGGGCGGTGCCTTGAAAACTCAGATTGCAGATGGCGTTGGTTTGTCGCGCGTTTGGTTAATGTGAATAGTAGGCTTCGCGTACCGCTTGGTGATTGACCTTTAGGGGCTTTTGCGCGATAGTCGATCGTGATTGATCGACTATCGCGCAAATTTGGGGGTTCTGTGGCCAGTAAGCCTGTTTTGGAAAAATGCGACTGGATCGCTGGCCTGGAGAAGGGTATTCGCATCATTGAAGCCTTCAACGACGCCCATCCGCGCTTGACCGCATCGACCGCCGCTCGTCGTACCGCCATTACCCGAACGGCAGCGAGACGCTATCTTCTGACTCTGCAGTACCTTGGCTATGTCGAAAGTGATGGGCAGTTGTTCTGGTTAACACCTCGCGTGTTGAGGCTGGGCTGGTCATACTTCGATTCAGCCAAGGTTCCGCGGGCCGTTCAACCCTACCTGCAAAGAATCAGCGTAGCGGTTGGAGGTGCCACTTTTTTCGCCGTGCTGGATGAGGATGAGGTGGTATTTGTGGCACGTGATGGTTCAAGCCAGGTTCAGAACGTCGGATACGTTCTCGGTGCACGCGTTTCGGCCAATCTGTCGTCGGCCGGGATCGCCATGTTGTCCTGCCGTTCCCCGAAAGAGGTGGATAACTGGATCGCCGGCCGTAAGTTTGTTTCATATACACCCTATACGATGACTATCGAAGAGAGTGTACGCGAGAGCATTACCAATGCGCGCAATCGTGGTTATGCCATTGTTGAGCAGCAGCTGATACAGGGTGTGCGCGGGATCGCCGTGCCGATCCGAAAGCACGACGGTGCGGTTGTCGGGGCAATCAGCGTTAGTCTGCCTATGGGCAACGAGACCTTGGAGCACGCAGTGGCGCGTACCTTGCCTTTGCTTCGCGAAGCCGAGTATGCCTTGATGTCGGCGTTCTGAATCCGGAATTAAGTGCGACTCTCTTGGCTCACTTGGGAGTAACTTCAATTCGATGTTTATCGACCGGGCCGCCCGGCGTCGGTGCATTTTTCATTTCTTGTCGGTGACCCGTCTATCGGCAACGGATATAATTTCAGGAAGTGTCCGGATGATGGGCACGTCTGATCATGCACACGCATAACAACCAGGAGTCATGATGAGTAACGCTACGGATCGCGAGTCGGTTCCAGAATCTTCGAACCCCATTGGTATGGATGGCATTGAATTCATAGAATTCACTACGTCCAGACCGCAGGCCCTTGGAGGTGTGCTTGAGCGGATGGGGTTCCATCCGATTGCGCGGCACCGTTCCCGTGAGGTCGAACTGTACCGACAGGGTTCGATGAATATCGTCGTCAATTCCCAACCTTCAGACATTCCTCGAACCGTAGTTCCAATCGAGCGACCGATTATTAGCGCGTTGGCGATTCGGGTTCGGGACGCCGATGCGGCCTTCCGCAGAGCGCTGGATCTCGGTGCCTGGGAAATTCCCGTGCGAGCGCAGGCGCTTGAACTGAACATTCCCGGGATACACGGCGTGGGCGAAAGCCTTATTTACTTTATTGATCGGTACGACGAATTTTCGATTTTCGACATCGACTTTCGCGCGATTCCTGGCGTCGATCCGAATCCTCCCGCGATCAAGGGTCTGAATTTCTTCGGAATCGTGCAATACGCAGGTGTTGAGCGGACGAGTGACTGGTCAGAATTTTATTCGCAGATTTTTGGCTTCATCCCGATACCGGATGACGTCCGCTTTGGAATCATGCCCCGGGGCTTGTTGCTCCAGAGTCCGTGTAAAAAGTTTTTCCTGCAGCTGATCGAGCCCGATGGTGTTGCCCAGTTCGCGCCCATGGAGGAGCACCTCCAGCGCATCGGCCTCGGAACCTCCGACGTGATTGCCACTGCTGCTGAATTGGAGAAGCGCGGGATCGAATTTCTCGCCACCGACAAGGTTCACACCAGCAACCGTGGTGCGCTGACCAAGGCTGTTCTCGGCGGTGTGATGTTCGAGCTGGTCCACACTGATCCCAGCGATTCGGCGGCGCATCCATGAATTTCAACGATTTCGGAATTGATAGCGCGTCACTGGCCGGGTCACTCGAAACCCGACTCGCCGCCGCGAGACAGGCCGGTTTTTCGCATGTGATGATTTCCGCCAGCGACATCGTCGGGCACCCTATGAGTACAGCCTCTGCCGTGCGTGCGATTCGTGACAGCGGACTGCGGGTGACGGGGCTGGAGGCCTTGCGTGATTTCGAGGGACTGACTGGCAAGATGCATGAATACAAGGTCGACGTCGCCAAGTCGATGCTTGAGCTTTGCAGCCGCATCGGGGGGCGCTTGCTCCTGACCGAGGCCTCAGCCTCGATCCATGCCGAGGTTGACGCCGACAAGATCGCCCGCGACCTGCGCAAACTTGCGTTCCTTGCGCTTCCAATGGGAATCCGCATTGCATTCAAGGGTTTTTCATGGAGTCGAACCGTGAAGAATTTTGCCAGCGCGGCAGAAATCGTATCTCTGGCAAACTGTCCGAACCTCGGGCTCGCTGTCGATGCGTTTGACGTCATTGCGGCAGGTGTTCCCCTGGAAGATCTCGAAGCGATTTTCCCCGAGCAGATATTTCTGGTTCAGCTTTCAGATTTCATGCTGCAGGAAATTAGATCGACAGAGGAGCAGGCCGCTACTGCCGCGCATTTCCGTGTTTTCCCTGGAGAGGGCGCGCACAGCGGAGAACTCGCCAAGTTTGTAATCAAACTTGAGGAGATCGGCTATTTCGGCGACTACAGTTTCGATGTGTACAACAGCGATTATCTGCAGATGCCCGCGGAAGAGATTGCAGGCAGAGCCAGGCGCGCTGCTGACTGGCTGGGGGAAACGGTCTTGCGTCGAACCCTTCCCGTGCCCAACATGGAACGCCTTCGAGCCGCCACCTCCGATTGATCAGCACCTGAAATCAGGGTCACTGATATTCGGTCATGACCCGGATATTTCCGCTTGCGGCGATTTGCCGGCTGTGGTTTGCCCCTGCTTCAATGAAAAACTTGGAGTATTAAAAAAAATTGCTGGATGTGAAATAAATTGATCGTAATCAATGATGATCAACTATTTGTCTTTCAGTTAAATTCTTGATGATGACCTGTCGCGGTGCGGTCAGGAATGCAGACGCTACGCATAAAGCATAATATCGGTGTGTGCGCCGAACGGCATAAGGGTGCGAATGCTATGAAACAAAAGGGGTTTTTAAGGGTTGCATCAGCTTTATCTGTTTGACCGGGACGCCGAGGTCAGGGATAATTTGCGGCTTTCCACTTCGACTGCTCGGTTTTCAGCATCTGCCACTTGGTGTCTGAGGTTTTTTGCCGACTGTGTGCAATATTTGAATTGACAGGATCGACAAATGACCAAGAACCATCCGGCACTCGCCATTGACCCCTATTACGACGGCGTTCCCGCGTACATGACCGAGGTGTATGACTGGGCGTATGTCGATCCCAAATGGGTTCGTGCGCTGGATCACAACTGGGTGGTGCGGGTGTTGTTGTTCCTGAACGACCAGCGTTTGATGCGCGCCTATCTGAATGAGATCAAGGCAGGAATGCGCGTCTGGCAACTGGCTCATGTGTATGGCGACTTGGTTACGCGTGCGGCGAAAAAGGTCGGCCCGACGGGCGTATTTCATTTAACCGATGTGACGCCAGTGCAAGTCGAGCATGGCACCCGCAAGTTGGCCGGTATGGAGTGGACAAAAGTCATTCGTAGTGATGCGGCGACTTTCATTGGTGAAGAGTTTGTTGATTACGATCTTATCTGCAGCTTCTTCTTGCTGCACGAAGTCCCTGATGAGAAAAAATACGAGATTGTCGATCACATGCTGAATAAACTGCCTAAAGGCAGCAAGGCCGTATTCGTCGACTATCATAATCCCGCAAGATGGCAGCCGATTCGCTACATCCTCAACGTCGTCAATTACTATCTGGAACCGTTCGCTGACGCGCTCTGGAAGAACGAAATCAGCAGTTACGCTAGCCACGCCGAACGCTTCACCTGGCGCAAGAAAACATTCTTCGGTGGTGTCTATCAATGTGTGGTGGTTAAGCACAAGCCCTGACCGTTGTATGCAGGAGCGAGGGTGTCCGCTCGCCATGAAATCCTGAAAACGCGTGGCCTTGTATGCCGCGCGTTTTTTATGGGAACTCCCAGTAGCGCACTTGCTTGGAGATGAAAACCCGCTGCTCGATTTACAGTTTTCCCGAAGCGTGGTTCATGTTTGGTCTCGTGAGCTGAGTGGACTCTGGCGGTTTCTGCCATCACCGCTGGCTTCTTCAGATAAAATCCGGGTTTGCGAACTGGCATTGCCTTTGAGGCGGGTGCCTACGGCCCTCTGAATGACCCATGCAACCTTTCAATCTCATCGCTGTCCTCATCCTCTATCCGCTTGCTGTTGCACAGGCTGCCTCTCCGCCTGCCGTACCGACAGTGCAGCGTCAGAAAGAGCTGGTGCATCTCGTCCGGCAAGACTGCGGTTCTTGCCACGGTATGACGCTAAAGGGTGGGTTGGGGCCGGCGCTTACGCCAGGAGCATTGCGCGATAAACCGGCAGAGTCTCTGGTGGCGACGGTGATTGGTGGCCGTCCCGGAACACCCATGCCGCCCTGGCATCGGTTTCTAACCGAGGCTGAGGCCGAATGGGTCGTTGATCAATTGATCAACGGTTTTCCCGAATAGTTTTTCAACACAATTTTTTATGTCAGGTAGATAAGTAATGGAATTCGTGACTAATATTGTTGCCGCCGAAGAGGACGAATACACGGCTGTCGGCGAATCGACCTGCCCGCTGGACGAGTGGAGTGGTATCGAAGCGCATGGACTGGATACAGTTAAATTAGCCACTCTTCATTGCATTTTGACGGGCGATTCGCTCCAGATGGCGCTTGACCTCTACGAACCGGTTTACGTGGGCGAAAATGAAACTGTGATTCTTCGTATTGCTGACGAGTTTCTGGAGAAACTGGTCGTGCTTGACGAGGATGCACTGGAGGATGTTGCCAGCGAATTGGCCGCCACCGAAGAGTTTGAAAGCGAACAATGGGATGCTGAAGACGTTCTTGAACATCTGACAGAACTTACCGAACTCGCACAGCTTGCAGAATCACAGGGACAGGCATTATTCGTCTGGATGTGTCTTGTGCAAGGCTGAAAGGCGACCAAAAGCTTTTTCCACCTTGGCCGTGAAACTCCTGTCCTGACCATCGCTTTCTGCGTTCGCCTTTCCTTCGGATTCGCTGCTTCATCGACTAAACTTGTTTCTTTTTCACTGGACGAAACTAATTTGACTCGCTCGCAAGGCAATTTACTGTTGCTCGCCGTCGCCTTGATCTGGGGCTCAGGCTTTGTCGCACAGGCACAAGGGATGGCCGGTGTCGGACCGTTTGCGTTTACGGGACTACGCTTTCTGCTCGGCGTATGTGTCGTTGCGCCGCTGGCCTGGCGCGATCTGCGCCTGATCTCGCTGCGTGCGGTGCGACCTGGGCGGCGCGAAGTGCTGGCGGTGACTGCTCTGGGTGTGCTACTGGCGCTAGGGGCGGTTTTTCAGCAGATCGGCATCTCCAGCACGACGATTACCAATGCGGGATTTCTGACCGCGCTTTATGTTCCGCTGGTGCCACTGATTTCATGGCTGATCCTGAGGGTGCGTCCGCACTGGTCGGTTTGGCCGACTTCAATGGGTTGTCTGGTCGGTACATGGATGCTTTCCGGTGCTGGCGGCGTCGCCGTCGGGGTGGGCGATGCCTGGGTCATCGCCAGCAGTTTCTTCTGGGCCTTGCATGTGTTCTTCGTGGGGCGCATTGCACAGCGCATTGCCGCGCCCTTTCTTGTGGCTTGCGCACAGTTCTTTGTTTGCGGCGTCGCCTGCCTCCTCTGGGCGAGCCTGACCGAGACAATCGTGTGGGAAGGCGTTCGACTGGCGGTGCTCCCCATCATTTATTCCGGCGTGTTGTCGGTCGGATTTGCCTATACCGGCCAGGTCGTCGGACAACGATACGTCGCTGCATCTGACGCCGCAATCATTCTTTCGAGTGAGACGCTATTCGCCGCCCTCTTCGGTTTCCTGTTGATGGGCGACCGCCTGAATAGCCTGGGGATCATGGGGGGCGCACTAATTTTCGTATGCATCATTGCCGTGCAGTTGATGCCCTTGATGGCGACCAAGGGCGCAGGGCGGGCTTAGCGTAAATGAAATGCAATGCTGATCCCCGAGATCAGCATTTGTACCGCCATCGTTGTCAGAATCAGCCCCATCAACCGTTCCAGCGCCTCCATTCCCGACTTGCCGAACAGTCGGGCAAACCATCCAGAAGCCATCAGAAACGCCGTGTTGACCACGCAGGCCAGCACGATGGCGCCAACCCAGGTCAGCATGTGTCCGGACTGACGCGATGCCAGAAGTACGGTGGCCAGCGCCGAGGGCCCAGCGATCATCGGGATGGCCAGCGGGACGATGAAGGGTTCGCCGACGATCTCCTGTTCGGCGACTTCATGGCCGGGTGGCGGGAAGACCATGCGCAGGGCAATCAGGAAAAGAATCAGTCCGCCGGCAATCTCGAGCGCTGGATCGCTAAGGCGCATCGCCAACAGCAACCAGTCGCCGACAAACAGAAAAGCGATCAGAACGAGCGTGGCGATGGCGCACTCGCGCAGGATGATGCGCGGGCGACGCTCCTTGGGAATGCTGCGCAGCAGGGACAACACGAAGGGCATGCTGCCCAGCGGGTCGAGCACCAGCAAGAGCAGAAAAGCGGAAGATATCAATTCGCCGTTCATTTTTTGACCAAAATTGGGTTGAAAATAGAAAACGGCACCGTACTCGACAGCACCGTTTTGAGAGCTTCTTTGAACTTGGTTAGGCCTGTATCTTGCCATAAAATTGATACGGGATAGGTCGAACTTCTGGCTGCTGTCCGAGCCCTATCCAGTTCCGCCCGATCTCCAGCGTGTCCCGATGCCCCCGTCTTTTTTGCAGAGTTTCTGTGCTGAAGCTATGCAGCGCGTTGTGCAATGGTAAAATGCGCGCCGTTGTCACAACCCTGAAACGAACCTATGTTTGCGCGTTTTATGCCCCAAGAGGGCAAGTACTTTGAATTGTTCAACGCCCATGCAGAACAGGTTGTTCTGGGCAGTGAGGCGCTGGTTACTCTGCTATCGGTGATTAACGACTCCGACGAGGATGCGGCCAAACAGTGCGAAATCATCGATGCGATCGAGCATCGTGCGGACGTCATTACTCACGAGACGATGCGGCAATTGCACAAGTCGTTTATTACGCCGCTGGATCGCGAAGAGATTCATCAATTGATCACCAAACTCGATGACATCCTGGATTTGATCCAGGACGTTGCGCATACGGTAACGCTGTATAACGTCAAGCACATAACGCCGGAGGCGGTCAAGCTCGGTGAGCTCTGTCGATCGTGTTGTGGACGGGTCAGATCCGCCGTTGCCCTGTTGCCGTCAATGGACAACGGGCCGGAAATCCTGAAAATCTGCAATGAAATTGACCAGCTGGAATCGGCGGCTGATTACGAGATGCGCGGTGCCATGTCCCGCCTGTTCCGCGAGGAGCCGGATGTTCGCGAGTTGATCAAGTTCAAGGCGATCTACGAGCTTCTCGAAACCGTGACTGATCGCTGCGAGGATGTGGCGAACATCATCGAAGGTATCGTCCTCGAAAACTCTTGATCGGCGCGTCCATGGAAACCGTGAACATCAGCCTGGGCGTTGTGGTCTTTCTCGTCGTTCTGGCGCTTGCCTTCGACTTCATGAACGGGTTTCATGACGCCGCCAATGCCATAGCAACGATCGTATCAACGCGGGTTTTGCGTCCGCAATCCGCCGTGCTTCTTGCCGCATTCTTCAATGTTGTTGCCATTTTTGTATTTCAGCTCAAGGTGGCAACAACAGTAGGCAAGGGTACGATCGATCCAGCGATCATTGACCACTATGTGGTATTCGGCGCGCTCGTCGGAGCTATCGCCTGGAATGTCATCACCTGGTATTACGGAATCCCTTCTTCTTCATCACATGCCCTGATCGGTGGACTGGTGGGTGCAGCACTGGCCAAGGCAGGTCCGGGATCCCTCATTGCCAGCGGGCTCATCAAAGCGGTGGTTTTCATCCTTGTTTCACCGCTGCTGGGCATGCTGCTTGGTTCGCTCATGATGCTTGCGGTGTCGTGGGTATGCAGGCGGGCCACGCCGCGCGGTATGGACAAATGGTTTCGCCGTTTGCAGCTGGTGTCGGCCTCGCTTTACAGTTTGGGGCACGGCGGAAATGATGCTCAAAAGACCATGGGCATTATCTGGATGCTGTTGATCGCTGCTGGCCTGTCGGAGTCCAACGACCCGTTGCCCATGTGGGTGGTGCTCTCGTGTTATGCGGCGATTGGCCTGGGCACGATGTTTGGGGGCTGGCGCATCGTGAAGACGATGGGGCAGAAGATAACTAAACTAAAGCCAGTAGGTGGTTTTTGTGCGGAAACCGGTGGAGCGATAACTCTCTTTCTGGCTACGGCGTTAGGTATTCCCGTTTCGACAACGCACACGATCACCGGCGCGATTGTCGGGGTTGGCTCAACGAAGAAGCTCTCGGCGGTTCGCTGGGGAGTCGCCGGAAGCATCGTATGGGCCTGGGTGCTGACGATTCCCTGCAGCGCCGCGGTTGCTGCCGTCTTTTGGTATCTTGGCCGTTTTTTCCTCTGAGATAAAGGCGATAGCGCAGCACCTGCCCCCAACGGTGTGGCGTACATTTTCCTCATGGCCTTCGGTTTCGGCGCCCCCCGATTTTCGCTGACGTAGCCTGTTCCGCCAGTATGAAATGCCCCGTGCTAGGGGGCGATAGAAGCCGGTTAGATTCGGGCCGGAATGAGCCTGTCAAGAATTCTGAAGAAGCCGCAAAAACCGTGGTCGCCGCCAACACTTCGGGCAGTGCGAGCTTGCCGGTGCAGAAGCGGCAGATGGAGAACCTTGCCAAAGTGATCTCGAACGCCAATACGCCGAAGATCGGCCATCTCGACCCGGCGGCCTAGGCCCGCTGGTCGGGGCTGACGGCGGGGTAGAAGTATCCTGTGTCTGGAGCGTAGAATCGTGCCGGATAACCACAACGACTTTCGCCCCATGTTGCCCTCCACGAAATCCCCTCGCAAACACCGAACCCAGAAACGCCTCGCAACGATTTCTGACGAGTCCGATAAGCCGAAAAGTCGTATCCGGCAACTCAATGAAACTGCGATTCTTCGAGGCGCCGAACGCGTCTTTGCGCGCGCAGGGTTTGAGGGCGCCACCATGGCGCAGATCGCTGAGGAAGCCGGCGTGCCTAAACCGAATCTTCATTATTACTTCGGCAACAAGCTCGACCTTTATCGCGCCGTGCTCAACCGCGTGCTGCACGACTGGCTGGATCCTACCGAGGCGATCGTTGCCGACGCAGAGCCACGCGTCGCACTTGAAACCTACATTCGAAAAAAAATGGCGTTGTCCTTCGAGCGACCCGACGCCTCCCGGGTTTTTGCCAACGAACTGCTGCACGGCGCGCCCGTTGTCGGCGAATTATTGCAGAGTGAACTTAGAGATACCGTGCAGGAAAAGTCACGCGTTATCGACGGGTGGATTGCCGCCGGGAAAATGGCAGCGGTTGATAGCTCTCATCTGTTCTTCACACTTTGGGCCAGCACCCAAACCTATGCCGACTTCGACGTGCAGATCCGCGCCGTGATGGGGCCGGAAGCCTCGAATGCCGCTGCGCAACGGCGCGCCACCGAGCATGTGCTCAATATCATGCTGCGCGCTTGCGGCTTCGCCAGAGTGTGATCTGGCTTGGCGCAGATCACGCCAAGTCATCCCCAATTTGATGCGTTTTTCGTTGGCGTCGCACCAATATGAGGCAATATTCTGCCCATGGATCAGCCTTCGTAAGGGCTAAACCGAGGGTTTCCAAGCATCTCCATAACTGGCATGGAAATCGCTTTTGGGTTTGCAGAAAGTAAACCGTATGGTCAAGAACTCGTACAGGTCAGCCGATGAATCCCCTATTTGAAACACACTTTCAGGACGGAGCGCTATCCATGGAAAGAACCACCCCATCGATCACGATTGATACGCCGGGCATTTTTCCAGGCCGCCTGGACGCGGAAGCTCTCGCACTCAGGTTTTGTGATTCGCACACACCGCTCAATCTGACGCAGGCCCAGATCGAATCTGATCGTTGCTACTACTGCCATGACGCGCCGTGCATACAGGCTTGTCCGACGAGTATCGACGTTCCTCAGTTCATCCAGCGCATCGCGCAAGGCAACCTCCGTGGCGCCGCGCAGACCATCCTCGAGTCCAATATTCTCGGAGGAATGTGTTCTCGGGTTTGCCCCACGGAGAATCTCTGCGAGAAAGACTGCGTACGCAATACCAATGAAAGCAAGCCTGTGGAGATCGGTCTGTTGCAACGTTTTGCGACCGATGCCTATTTTGCCGATCAAGGTGAGCCGCTGTTTACGCGTTCGGCGCCGACCGGACGACGCGTGGCGGTGGTTGGTGCGGGCCCCGCAGGCCTCGCGGCGGCCCATCGACTGGCGCTGCTGGGCCATGAGGTGGTGCTCTTCGAAGCCCGCAGTAAGCTGGGTGGCTTGAACGAATATGGTCTTGCCAGCTACAAGACCACCCACAACTTCGCGCAGAAGGAAATCGACTGGCTGCTCTCCATCGGTGGCATTGAGGAGCGTACCGGGCAAGTACTTGGGCGCGACATCACGGTGGATGCACTCGTCGGTAGCTACGATGCTGTTTTCCTCGGGCTTGGTCTAGCCGGCGTGAATTCGCTGGGCATCGCGGAGCCCCAGGTGAAGGGGCTTCGTGCCGCGGTCGACTTCATCGCCGATATCCGTCAGGCGACGAATCTGGCCGAAGTGCCGGTCGGGCGCAGCGTGATCGTGATCGGCGGCGGCATGACCGCGGTCGATGCCGCCGTGCAGTCACGCAAGCTTGGCGCGAGGGAAGCCACCATTGTGTATCGCCGTGGTGCCGAAGCCATGAGCGCATCGATCTATGAACAGGAGTGGGCACAGAAGAATGGTGTCACCATCCGGCACTGGGCGGCGCCCAAGGAAATCCTTGCTGCCGATGGCGCCGTGACCGGCGTTCGCTTTGCCGGCACGCGCAACGAAGCCGGCAAGCTGGTCGAGACCGGCGAGAGCTTCACGCTTGCCGCGGACATGGTATTCACCGCCATCGGACAGTCTTTTGTTGCCGAACCCGTGGGTGCGGCCATTGCGTTACAGCACGGTCGCATACGAACCAATGAGGACGGGCGTACTTCACACAACAAGATTTGGGCGGGCGGCGACTGCCGCTTCGGCGGGCTGGATCTCACCGTGGATGCGGTGGAGCAGGGCAAGCGTGCCGCGATGTCGATCGATGCCGCCTTGCGTGCCTGATGCTCACCCCATGCGAACACCTGTTGCGGAGACTATGAAATGGCTGATCTGAGTACCAACTTTCTGGGGATCAAGAGTCCCAACCCCTTCTGGCTGGCGTCTGCGCCGCCCACCGACAAGGAATTCAACGTCGTCCGCGCCTTCGAGGCGGGATGGGGCGGTGTCGTGTGGAAAACCCTTGGTGAAGATCCGAACGTGGTCAACGTTAGCGGGCCGCGTTACGGCACGCTTATGGGCCCGGACCGGCGGGTGAATGGTCTGAACAATATTGAGCTGATCACCGACCGCACCTTGGCCATCAACCTTGAAGAGATTGCCCGTGTAAAGCGCAACTGGCCGGACCGGGCGCTGGTCGTCTCCTTGATGGTGCCCTGCACCGAGGAGTCCTGGAAACGCATCCTGCCCATGGTCGAAGACACCGGGGCGGATGGCATTGAGCTGAACTTCGGCTGTCCGCACGGCATGAGCGAACGCGGGATGGGAGCGGCGGTAGGGCAGGTGCCCGAGTACATCGAAATGGTGGCGCGCTGGTGCAAACACTATTCGCGCATGCCGGTGATCGTGAAACTTACGCCCAACATCACTGACATTCGTTTCCCTGCGCGCGCCGCAAAGAAGGGCGGGGCGGACGCCGTGTCGCTGATCAATACGATCAATTCCATCATGGGCGTCGATCTGGATTCGATGATCATGAGCCCGAGCACGGGCGGCCTGGGATCGCACGGCGGATACTGCGGCCCGGCGGTAAAACCAATTGCGCTCAACATGGTCGCCGAGATTGCTCGTGATCCCGAAACGGCCGGTCTGCCGATCTCGGGCATCGGCGGTATTTCCAACTGGCGCGACGCGGCGGAATACATCGCTTTGGGCTGCGGCACCGTTCAGGTCTGCACAGCAGCGATGGTTTATGGCTTCCGC
>JANNNT010000479.1:0-3393 GCA_031398685.1 Rhodocyclaceae bacterium
AGGAAGGTGGGCAAATCGCTTTTCGGTTGCACGGTCATAAACGCGGCCGCCAGCGGCGATTGCCGCGCCGGCACCGAATCGGCCAGCACATCGAGGCGCTCCTGCGGCGGAACGTCGCGGTATTTGTGCCAGAAGGTGCGCAGGAAACCGATGCCTTCACGCTCGGCAAAGCGGTTGAGGAAATCCTCCCGTGCCTCCTTGCCCCCCTCGTCGCCGTCACGCAGCGCGCGCGCTGGCGCATCGACCGCTTCGTAGGCGTGGTAATGCACCACATCGCGCATGATGCGGACGAAGACCAGATTCACCGACTGCTCGAGCGCTCCAGCCACGCTCGGCGTCTGCTGATCGTCTTCATGCTTGAAATTGGAGAACCGGTGCACGCCACCGCCGGTGAAGAATATCTCGTTGGGATTCGCCGAATAGCGCCGTTCCATCGCGGCTTCGAGCATCGGCGTGAGGCCGCGTTCTTCGCTGCCGCGCAAATAGGCAATGGCCCAGTTACTCAGCCGGTCGCTGGGTTTCGTGGCAATCTCGCCCAGTGTTTTCGTATCGAGGCTGGCGTAGCGCCGGTGCAGGTCGGCGATGACGCTAAGGTAGGAGATCAGCGTCCTGAACTTGGCGCTGGAGCCCAGGTCGAGCTTGGTTCCGGCGTTGATATCGAGTGGCTGGTTGAGGTTGTCGGCCTGCACGCGCAATAGGTTGCCAAGCGGCGTCTTCTCGTACAGCGTGAAGCTGTAGTTGACGCCGGCCGGGTCGCCACGGTCGAGCATGCGCTGCGCCTTGAAACCGGCACAGGCCAGGTAATCCGCTTGCGCGAGACGGCCTAAATAGGAGGTGACCTTGGCCTGCGCCGACGCATCCAGCGTGGTTCGCACCTCCAGGTCGAAACGATCGAGGGCATACAGATCCTCAAAGCCAAGGAGCTCGCCCAGCGTCCCCCGCACATCGTTCACGGCTTTGCGCTCGACAAAGGAAACAGCCTCGCTCTCGCGCGCCTTACGCGCCGGAACCAGCCGGGCACGCAAGGCGTCGTCACGCAGTGCTACGGGAATGCCGCCGTCCCTTGACAGCAGACGCAGATAGCTGTCGGTCAGTTTACCGAGACGCTCCGTCGAATCAAGCAGAAGGCCGGAAGGCCGGCGCTGCGCGACGATCAGCGACAACACTTCCCTGAACACCTGGGCTCGCTCTTTCGGGTCGGCGCCAGGATCAGCAAGCAAACGGTTGGCCGTATCAAAATCGCGGCCATACCAGGCCCACAGGCCATCACCCAGACCATTGACCTCGCCGTAGCCGGCCAGCCCCGCCAGCGGCACCGAGTTGAGATAGTCGAGGACGATACGTTTGCGTGCGGCCAGCGTTTCTTCTCCGTCCTGATAGGCGCGCAGGGAGGCCGAAACCATCTGCCGCAATTTGTCGTCGGCATCGTGCGTGCGCCCGCCCGGGGAATGCCTGAATTTTTCGATCTGGGTGGCCAGCGTGCTGCCGCCGGCACGTCCGCCTTCAAGATCAAGTGCGCGCAGGGTCTGACCCAGCGCCACATGACTCAAACGCCCCCAATCCACCGCCGGGTTGCGCGTCGGGTACTCGGGGTCGAGCAGACCGTGGTTCTCGACGTAAAGCAAGGCCTCAACCAGCACCGGCGGGATCGCCTCGAACGACGCATATTGCCGCTCCGGATACCGGCTGGCATAGAGCTTTGCCCCGTTGCGGTCGAGCAAGCTCAGCCCGGCCTGCGATTTTTCGCGGTAGATCGGGTAATAGCCACGCCGGGTGATTTCGCGAAACCCCTCGGATTGCCTGGCCTGGGCAGTCACGTCATAGCCCGCCGCAACCAGGCGCGGCAGCATCTCTTTCACGCGGCTGTAACCGAGGCGGGTATTGTAGGGTCCGGACTGCGGCAACCACAGATCCGCATTACCCCCTTCCTGCGTTTCCCAACTGATACTGCGCGCAAATTCGGAGAAAAAGTGCGCCTGCAGGCGCGAATCGCGCGCTTCGAGCCATGCCGCCGCTACCGCCACAGCAATTACCGCAAAAACAACGCCCCAAATAATAATGCGGCGCCCACGTTGCTTCACAGGCTTCGTGCCGGTGCGCAAAGACTCGCTTCCCATACGATCTGCCATCCCCAAGCGAATCACTTTTCACAAAAAAAATGCGGCCACTTCATTAGACAATCAATGGCACTCCTTATTATCGCCGATTGCTACCCTTGACGTGCCTTGACCTTCAAGATTCGTATCGCGACGGCTGCAAACTGCATCCCTACGGCCACTTGAGAAAAATACACTGTTGCCTGAGAAGCGCATGGATAGGTTATCTACACGCACATGTTCCTGAAAAACAACGAATTTAATTGCGCTCCAGAAACGCTGCGTTACAGAAGACCATTTTTAGTTGGCTTCCAGCGATGCACCTACTCCCCGTTGTGGATTCGCCGCCAACGCGCCGGCGGTGTTCCGACCAGCCGCTTGAATGCCCGCGCGAATGCGGCTTCGGATTCATAACCTACATCGAGCGCTATTGACGCAATGGGCGCGCGGCTTTGGCGCAGCAGAGTCGCCGCTACCGCCATCCGCCATTGCGTCAGGTACTGCATGGGCGGCTGGCCGATCAGCCGCGCAAATCGATCATAAAATGCCGATCGCGAAAGCGCGACTTCGTTGGCCAGCTCGTCTATCGTCCACGCCCGCGCCGGGTTCTCATGGATCAGGGCGAGTGCGCGTCCCACCTGACGGTCGCGCAATCCCGACAGCCAGCCGGTGCTGTCCTCGGGCAGCCGTTCGACATGGCGGCGAACGGCATCGACAAACATCATTTCGCTGATGCGCTCGAGCACGGCGTCGCCGCCGGGCCGTTTATCCTGCGATGCGTTGACATCGAGCAGCTTGCCGGTGTGATCGACGAACGGCGCCAGTTCTTTGCCGAGCGCGAACAGATCGTCGTAGACCGCGTCGGCTGAAATCTCCGGCCAGCCGTGCAGCTCCTTCAGCTCGAAGTTCTTGTCGCGCGCGAGCCGATCGACCGCGGCGCGCAGCGAGGGCGCGTCGAGCAAATCTGCGACGCGAATGCCGCGCCGCGCGACTTTGTCTTCGTAGGTCGGCCCGATGCCGCGGCCGGTGGTGCCGATCGCGCTCTCGCGGCGTGCTTCCTCGCGCGCCTTGTCGAGCGAGACGTGCCAGGGCGTAATCACATGCGCGCGCCCCGAGACGCGCAGCCGCGCCGGATCTTTCAGCGCACCCTGCGCGCGCACCTTCGCGATCTCGTCGACGAGCACGCGCGGATCGACCACCACGCCGGGCCCGATGTGATTCACGGTGCCCGGCTGCAAGATTCCCGACGGCACCAGATGCAGCACGGTCTTCTTGCCGTCGACAATCAGGGTGTGCC
>JANNNT010000311.1:0-2994 GCA_031398685.1 Rhodocyclaceae bacterium
TTGTTGCACATGGCGAACGGTTTGAGGCTGGTACGCTCGCGGTCGAAAGGCAGGCCACGACTGATCGTATAGCGTGGGCCGCAATGCGCGCAGTTGGTAAAGGCATAGCGCCAGCGGCGGCCGCCCGGGTCAAACATGTCGCTCAGGCAGTCGCGGCAGATGACCATATCCTGCCCGATCATCGTCGCGGCACGCCCTCCCCGGCTGTCGAGAATGAAGAACTTTTCGGAGACGGAAACCGAACCGGTATAACGCGACGTAATGGCGTCGATCCGGGCGAACGGCGGGGCGTCCTTATGCAGACGCTGGATCAGCTGGTTGACGCTGTCGTTGTCGCCGCAAACCTCTATTTCCACACCCTGAGCGTCGTTGCGGACCCAGCCCGTCAGTTTGAGTTCGTTGGCCAGTCGCCATACGAGAGGGCGGAAACCCACCCCTTGAACAACCCCGCTGAGCCGGATGCGTTGACAAACAATGTTAGAGTTTTCAGATGCTTGCACGCCGTATGCGTCCGTTATCAATATGCCGTAAAGGGAAGTCTATTCAGTCAGAAGTTTTGCCGGTTGGTCTGACTGGATAAGTAGTGCGTCTTCAATTTTGGCGCATTCTATCCCATCGCGATGCACAGGTGCATCCCCAGTTTTACGTAGTGCAAGGTGTAACGGTCGTGTTTTGATATGCTTTCAATGCGAGTTTTTGTTGTGCACGGTTCTCTTCGTCAGGCTTTCACAAGGCTACTGCGAAAAGCGGAGCAGTCCTCTATTTGAGCGACAGAATCCAGCCGATCAGATTCTTGATTGCCGCCTCATCCTTGGTCTTGATGATCTTGTGCTCTTCCTCGGTACCGTCCTCCAGCTTGACCTTCTCGCCGGCGGTGAGTTGATGCATGACCTTGGCTTCGGCGTCGGCTTTGCCGGCCAAGCCCTTGCTGATCTCCTTAAGCGACTTGGCTTCCTTCTTCTTGTCGACGGCGTGGCACTTCAGGCAGCCCTCCTTCTTGGCCAGCGCTTCGGCTGCCGCCGCATCGGCGGCGGTGGCCAGCGGCGAGAAGATCAGGGCGCCGGTCAGGCTCAGCAGGCCAGCGATGATTTTGACTTTCATTTCATTTTCTCCATTCAATGGGGTTCGTTGTGATCTTTGGACATGAACCATTAGTGTTCGTGCCAGCCGGTGAACATCATCCTGAACATCTGGCCGACGGTTTTGCCGGTGGTGCCCAGATAAATGTGCGACAGCATGAAGAGCAGGATGGCGACGGCTGACAGGTAGTGCACCAGGGCAATCGGCAGCAGACCGTCGAAGCCGAACAGGGTGTCCGGGGCGAATTCGGGGTACAGGTAGATCAGTCCGCTGAGCAGGATCAGCGGCATCAGCAGGTACATGACGTTCCAGTAGGTGACGGCTTGCAGGGCGTTGAAGTGTTCGTCCTTTGATGGCTCGTGCGGTGGCGGGTCGCCCCGGAACACGCCGAAGGCGTACCACTGGCCTTGCGCCATGAGGCGTTTGAAGATGCCGGGCGGCTTGGGAACGAACTGCCACCAGTTGCCGGTGATGATGTTGGCGACGACGAAGAACAGGTAGGCGCCGATCAGGATGACGCCGGCGATGTTGTGGATGCGCACCGCCAGCGAGAACTCGACCAGTATCCGGCCGGGGTCGGCGAAGTGCAGGCTCATGCCGGTGGCGCCCAGGGTCAGGATCAGCAGGGCATTGGTCCAGTGCCAGACGCGGATCCAGACGGCGATGAGGTATTCGCGCTCAGCCATGGTTCTTTCTCCTTTGCCTGAGGCGGGCGATGATGCGGCCGGCGCCGTGCGCCAGCAGGCCGAGCAGCATGGCGGCAAAGGCGCCGAGGATCAGGGCGTCGAGCACCGGGTGGCGGGTGGCGCCGAGCACGTAGGAGCTGGACAGGATGACGCTGTTGGCAAAGCCGAGGCGTTGTTGTTCTTCCTTGACCAAATGGCGGTAGAGCCGGGTCTTCAGTGTGCTGCTGGCGGCATGGCAGGTCAGGCACTCTTTTTCGGCCTTGTCCTTGTTGAGGATCTGGTGCGAGATCATCTGGCCGGTCGCGACTTCGGGGGTGTGGCATTCGACGCAGCGCACGGCTTTCCAGTGCAGGCGGGTGTTGGGCAGCCAGTCGTGGATGTCGTCGATCAGGGGCCGGGTTTTCTTCTCCGGGGCAAATTTGGCGAACTGGTCGTCGGAGTCGTGGCAGCCGAGGCAGACGCGGTTGTCCTGGGCGACGATTTTCTGCGGGTCGATCAGTTTTTCAGCCAGGCGCATGACGTGGGGGTCGTGGCAGGTGGTGCAGGTGAAGGTGTCGCTGAGGTTGGTGGCGTGCACCGACTGTTCGAATTCCTTTTCGATCAGGTTGGCTTTTTTGGAGTGGCAGTCGCTGCAGGTGGTGGTCGAGTCCTTGGCGTCGTCGGCGTGCGGGTGTTCGTCGTAGCCTTCGTTGTGGCACTTGGTGCAGGCCAGACGCTGGTGGTCGGAGCCTTTGAAGGCCTCGGGGTTTTTGAGGACGGCGCGCAATTTCTTGAGGTCGAGGCCTTCCTTCGGGGGGTGCGCCATCCCGGCTTCGCTGTGGCAGGCCAGGCATTCGTTGTTGGCGGCGTAGATCTTTTCGAGCTGCTCGGGGGTGATCACGGCCGCCGGCTTGTCTTGCGCATGCGCGGGACAAACCGCCCCAGTAACAAGCAGAAGCCCTGTGACCACAACGAGCATTTTCTTCAAAGACAACCCCATCGCCCCCCCGCTCCCGTATGTCGCTGAGACAGCACCCTAGAGCAGGCCTGCCTACCCTTATCGGAAACACACTGATTCAGCCGTTTACTAGAACTTGTAAACGTAACGAACGGCGACAAAACTGGCGGACTGTTTGCGGCTGACGGACGCTGACGTACCATCGGTGGCGTAGGCCATTGGAACCAGCGCTGTTTTTGCGCTATTCCACATCATCCACGACCAGTCATTCGTGTCCCACTTATCATAAAT
>JANNNT010000355.1:0-8919 GCA_031398685.1 Rhodocyclaceae bacterium
GCTCAACTGGAACAGCAGCGCGAACTCGAAGCACCGATCACGCTCAGTGTGCATGAGCTGTTTGCCGATCTTGAACAGGCGATGTCGGCACAGGCCGCACAGCGCAGAATAAGCCTGTGTTTTGCCGCCGACCCGGCGCTGCAACTCAGCGGCGACCGTTTTCTGCTCGGCCTGGCATTGAGCAACCTGCTCCAGAACGCGCTCGATTTCTCGCCGCCAGGCGGTACGGTCACCTGCACGGCAGAAGCCGACGCCACACGGGTGCACCTCCGTATACAGGATCAGGGAACGGGCATCGCCGACTATGCCCGCACACGCCTCTTCGAACGCTTCTTCTCCCTGCCCCGCCCAGACGGCACTCCGAAAAGCACGGGTCTAGGCTTGTCGCTGGTGCGTGAAATTGCCGTTCTTCATGGCGGCGAAATCAGGCTTGCGAACTCAGTCGAAGGGGGCGCCGTAGCGATGCTGAGCATTCCTCCAAAGTCTGGAAGCGCAACCCGACCAGCAAAGCCCTAGGCACCTTATGCAAGCTCTCTTTGTTCACGGCATGGGACGGACACCGCTTTCCGGCAGGCCATTGCTTTGCAGGCTTCGCGCTGCCGGGCTCAAGACAAGCACGTTCGGTTATTCGGCGGCGACCCACAACTTCTCGCGGATAGTGGCTCGACTTTCTTCTCGCGTTGCCCAGCTGGCCCGCCACGGCGACTATGTCCTTATCGGGCATTCGCTGGGTGGCTTGTTGCTCCGCTCGGCGCTGGCCTCCCTGCCGCCGGGCACCCGCCAACCGACTCGCGTATTTCTACTCGGCTCCCCGATCCGCTCTGCCCGACTCGCAAAAATGCTGCAGCACAACCCGATCTACCGTGTGGTGACCGGTGATTGCGGGCAATTGCTCGCCTCCGACGAACGCATGAACCGTATCGACCCGGTGACTGCGCCGACAACCGGAATTTATGGAGTACGCGGCATTCGCCCTACATTCAACGTCTTCAGTCACGAGCCAAACGACGGAATCGTATCGGTTACGGAAACGAGCGCGCCCTGGATTTCCGACGAGGTGCGCGTTCCTGTCGTTCATTCCTTTTTACCGAGTAGCACGCTCGTTGCCGCAAACATTCTCGAGCGCATCGACGGAGTGCTGAAATCAGCCGCCGAAGATCTCCCAAATCGCAGACCGGTCTGGGAAGCCCTATCCGACATGTTTCTGGATACCGATGTATCCCTGTCGACGGCGTGGCGCGTGAGCGTATTGGTCGCATCGCCCTATCCCGTTAATGATCTTGAAAAGATACTGGTCGACGAGGTTTACCCGATCTGCAAATACAACCTGCGCTGCGTTGCCGGGGAATGGGCAGGTTTTGACCAGAAATGGCTGGAGGAAGAAATTCTCCGGCGCATGACTTCTCGCTGGCGTTTCCTTCATTTGATGACTGCGGGACGTCTCGCCAGTTGCGTGCCGTCTGAGTGGTCCTTGACCAAGACAGCAATCATCTCGGCACGAAAGGAAAGATCGACGCCGGGAAGCCGCGCTGGGGATAGTCGCGTAATTGTCCGCAAATCAGGCGGCGAATAGTGTTCCTGTGATGAGTCTTCAAAGGTTTTTGCGACATTCCGTACGCGAGTCAAGTTACTGGATTCGGCCCCTGCAAAAGTAGCCGAACACTTCACGCTCCCTTCACGCACACCACACATCGCCCGCATAAGTCCCTCACATCGGCCCGCCATACTCGCTCCTGATTCATTCACTCAGGAGACGACGCATGAAAAACCCCTTGTTTCAGAAATGTGCCTTGCTGGCACTGATCGGCGCGCTGCTGCTGATTCCGCTGTCGTTGATCGAGAGCACGATCAACGAGCGCACGGCGCACCGGGCGGAGGCGATTCGCGCCATTGCAGCGAGTTCGGCGGGCGAGCAGTCGATTGTCGGGCCGGTGCTGACGATTCCCGTCGTTGAGGAATACGACGACGAGCAGATCGAGGAGAGCAACGGCGAACGTCGAAAGAAGACGATCCGCCGCAAGCGTACGCATACGCTGACCGTGCTGCCACGGCAACTGCATCTGGATGGCGGGCTGAATGTCGAGAAGCGCGCCTACGGACTGCACGAAACCGCCGTTTTCGAGATGCAGGGCGCGATTACCGGCAGCTTTGAGACACCTGGCCTGGCCGCGCTGCCCACACTCGGCCAGAACGCCCAATTGAACTGGGGATCGCCGATCCTCTCGGTCGGTATTGCTGATGCGCGAGGGATCACCGGCGAGCCCAAAATTCAGCTCGGTGGCAATGCGCTTAACTTGCGCCGAGGCACGATGGCGGCGGGATTAAAAACGGGGTTTCATGCCATCGCCGAAGGGGTAGATGGCGGCAAGGCCGCAACCCTGCCTTTCCGCGTTGACCTGCGACTGGCTGGAACCGGGAGCATCGGCTTTGTTCCGCTGGGCGAAATGTCCACTGCTGAATTGCGCGGCAACTGGCCGCATCCGAGCTTTGGCGGCGATTTTCTGCCACGCAGCCGCGAGGTCAGCGCCGCGGGTTTCAGCGCGAGTTGGAGCACGACGGCACTGGCCGCGAATGTCGACAGCACTCAGATTAACGCCAATACCCATGGCTTTCAGGTGCGCCTGATCGATCCGGTCGATGTGTATCGACAGGCCTTGCGGGCAGTGAAGTACGGCGTGCTGTTCATTGTCCTGAGTTTTTCGGCCTTCTTCATGTTTGAACATCTCAGGAGTTTGCCGATCCACCCGATCCAGTATCTGCTGGTCGGGCTGGCGCAGGCGGTGTTCTTTCTGCTGCTCACCAGCCTTTCCGAACACATGAGCTTTGCGCTGGCCTATCTCGCGGCAGCAGCGGCGTCGATCACGCTGATCGGCATCTATCTCGCGGCCATCCTGCGCGGATGGAGTCGCGGGCTGGGTTTCAGTGGGGCATTGTCAATCCTCTATACGGCGCTGTTCGGCATCCTGCGCTCCGAGCAGAACGCGCTGCTCTTGGGTTCGCTTCTGCTGTTCATCGCGCTCGCCGGACTGATGCTGGGCACCCGTCGCATCGACTGGTATCGACTGGGAAAACGGGTCGACATGGCGCAGGAAAACGCCTGATGAAGGACAGACCCGTGCCCCCGGGCCGGGTCGACGGCCACGCCGGCCGAACAACGCGGCCGGCTATTTAAATGGAATATCAATCAGAAGGGTCGCTTGGCGATGATTTCTTCGAACTGTCCTCAGCAGGTCAATCCGCCTCGAATCCGCCGTGTTATCCGACCATTTCCCGGGCGAAACGCGTCCCGGAAGAACGTTTCCATTTGCGGAGTTGATTCCCGATTGGAACAACATTGTGACCATCAATCGTTTGTATCAAAAGCAAAACACATCGAAAATTCCCTGCCTCGTAATTCAGATTTGCCGCTTCAAGCTCAAAAACAATAGCTGACGGTTTGAAATGGGCGGTACTTAAAGCCAAGTATTTTTTGTATTGATGGATCGTCGTAGCCTAATCCGAGTCTAAACCTTGTTAACCCTTCATCTCCAGCCATCTGATTTCCCAACCGGTGCAGCCAGATGCGAAAGCGAGAAAAATGTCCAATTTTGAAATTGTGTCTCGTGAAGATTTTTCCGACGTAACCTATCTGCTTGAAGTACGCCATCCTTTGATGGCCAAAGCCGCGAAGCCGGGTCAGTTTGTAATTGTCATGCTTAATGAACAGGGCGAACGGATTCCGCTGACGATTGCGGATTTTGATCGCGACAAGGGAACGATCACGCTGGTGATCCAGGCGGTGGGCAAGACAACGCGGCAAATGCAGCAGGAATGCACGCTTGGAACATCGCTCTACGCCATGGTTGGTCCCATGGGCATCCCGAGCACGATCAGCCACGCGAAGAAAGTAGTCTGTGTTGGCGGCGGCCTGGGTGTCGCTCCGATCTATCCACAGGCTCGTGCCTTCAAGGAAAGTGGCGCGTACGTTATCGGCGTTGTCGGTTTCCGCAACAAGGGCCTGGTCTTCTGGGAGGACAAATTCAGGGCCGTTTGCGACGAATTCATCATCTGTACCGACGACGGCTCGGCGGGAATCAAGGGCCTGGTCACCGAAGGCATCACGCAAGCCATTGCCAAGCACTCGAACATCGACGAAGTTGTGGCCATCGGCCCGCTGATCATGATGAAAGGCTGTTCCGACACAACCCGCCCCTACAAAATCAAGACCATGGTCAGCCTCAATCCGTTGATGGTCGATGGAACCGGCATGTGTGGCGGGTGCCGGGTCAAGATCGGCGAGCACGTGAAATTTGCCTGTGTCGATGGCCCGGACTTTGACGGCCACCAGGTCGACTTCTTCGATCTCATCACACGCCTCCGCCGGTACTCCAAGGAAGAACGTATGGCGCTCGATCACTGGGATAAATCGTGCCGTCTACAGAAGGCAATCGACAAGAAACTTGATTAGCCCAACCCTGAACGGACATTTTTAACGCACTAGCTGAACGGTAAATATCCATGGCGAAGAAAAAGACAATCCGGACCATTCCGCAGGAACGTACTCCGATGCGCGAGCAGGATCCTGCCCTACGGTCGAAGAACTTCAAAGAGGTCGCCTGCGGCTATCTCGCTGATGATGCCTTGCGCGAATCCGAACGTTGTCTGATGTGCCCGGATCAGCCCTGTGTTTCGGGCTGCCCGGTCGGCATCAACATTCCCGGTTTCATCAAGAAGATCGGCGAAAAGGATCTGCGCGGCGCCTACGACATCTTGACAGCAACCAACCTGTTGCCCGCCATTTGCGGCCGGGTTTGCCCACAGGAAAACCAGTGCGAAGGGGTGTGCACCGTTGGCGAGTCGCTTGAGTCCGTGGCCATTGGCCGGCTGGAACGCTTCGTTGGCGACGCCGCGATCAGGGAAGGCTGGGTCAATATTCCCTATATCGAAGCCAATCGTTTCAAGGTCGCCATCGTCGGTTCCGGTCCTGCAGGCATGGCTTGCGCGGCGGACATGGCAAAAGCCGGTTGTGATGTGACGGTTTACGAGGCCTTCCATCAGGCCGGTGGCGTGTTGAAGTACGGGATTCCCGATTTTCGCCTGCCCAACGCGGTGATCGACGCCGAAATCGACAATCTGAGAAAACTCGGCATCAAGTTCGAATGCAACACCCTGGTGGGTCGATTGTTTACGATCGAGCAAATGGTCACCGAAATGGGCTATGACGCCGTTTTCATTGGCGTCGGTGCCGGTTATCCGACCATGCTCGGGATTCCCGGCGATTCCCTGAACGGCGTTCTGTCGGCCAACGAATTATTGACGCGCTGCAATCTGATGCGTGCCAGAGACTTCCCGAACTTCGATACCCCACTTCCCATTGGCAAGCGGGTCGCCGTTGTCGGTGCCGGCAACACCGCGATGGATGCCATGCGTGTATCCATCAGGCTGGGCGCCGAGAAGGTTTATTGCATCTACCGGCGATCACGCAAGGAAGCGCCGGCGCGTGCAGAAGAAGTTCACCATGCCGAGGAGGAAGGTATCGAATTCCACTGGCTCACCAACCCCGTGGCCATTCTTGATGATGGCGATGGCCGGGTTTGCGGCATGCGTTGTGTGCGCATGGAACTGGGCGAACCCGACAGTTCCGGTCGCCGCCGTCCGGTACCTGTCGTTGGCAGCGAATTCGATTTCGAAGCTGATCTGATCGTCTATGCCATCGGTACCAATGCCAATCCGATCATGGGGCAAACCTCCGAGCTCAGGCTCAACAAATGGGGCTACATCGATACCGACCCAAGCCTTGCCACGTCGATTGCGGGGGTTTTCGCGGGCGGCGATATCGTCACCGGTGCGGCAACGGTGATCGAAGCAATGGGGGCCGGACGCAAGGCAGCCGCCAGCATGAAGGCGTATCTCGGCATTCGCGACAGCACCTTGCCCTATAAAAGTGGCGGAGACAATCTGTTCGGCATTGAGCTCAGGGAACGCAATTTTGCGCGTGTCCGAGTCGCTTGACTGGCCTGATCCCTGAGCCGGCGCCGAAAAGACCACTTAGCTGGAGTCACCTACGCTTCACCGCGATTTAGGAATAACCCGATATGACCTTAGAAATGCCCCTGAAAAAAGCCAAGCAGAAGGCGACCACCACGCTGAAAGAGCACATTGTCGAGATCATCAGTGATTCCGGCGAAGGCGCTCAACGCTGTGGACAGTCCCTCGGCGCGATTGCCGCCCGGATGGGCAATGGCATCTGGACTACGGAAATCATTCCCGCCGAAATTCGCCCGCCGGCCCGCAGCGTGGCCGGTGCCAGCGGCAACCGGATTCGTATCGGCTCCAGCTACATCACCAACGGCGGTGACGAAACGGATCTGGTCGTGGCCTTCAACGAACAGGTCCTGCTCGGACGTGTCCGTGATCGCGAACTCAAGCCGGGCTGCATCATTCTGCTCGAAAGCATGTGGCGCAAGCACCCGGACCTGAATACTTCGATGGCCTACGTCGAGACCCATGACCGGCTTGTTGCCGCCGGTTACAAGGTCTACGAAATCCCGATGGAACAGGAGTGCCTGTTGATCGTCGCCAATGCGCGTCAGGGCAAGAATATGTTCGCTCTGGGCATGCTCTGCCATATCTACAGTTTCGATTTGCAGATGGCACGCGAGCAGATCGCGCTGACGTTCGGTAAAAAAGCACAGAGTGTCATCGATTCCAACATCAAACTGCTTGAGGCCGGCCAGCAATGGGCCCAGGCCAATCTTGACTTCAGCTTCCACATTCCGGCATCGCCAGCGCAAAAACCACAGATCGTCATCAACGGCAACACGGCGGTGGCGCTCGGCATCATGGCGTCGGGCATGGAACTCTGCGCGATGTATCCGATTACTCCAGCCACCTCGACATCACATTATCTTTCCGATGTTTTCGAAAAGGTCGGCGGCCTCGTGCATCAGGCCGAGGACGAAATCGCCGCCTGCGCCTTCGCCGTCGGCGCCTCCTATGCAAGTAAATGCACGGTAACCGTCACCTCGGGACCCGGTTATTCCCTGAAGCAGGAAGTCATCGGCCTGGCCGTGATGGCTGAAATACCGCTGGTCGTAGTCAACGTCCAGCGCGGCGGCCCGAGCACCGGCCAACCGACCAAGGTCGAACAGGGCGACCTGATGACGGCCATCTTTGGTAGTCACGGGGATGCGCCCAAGGTGGTCATGGCCCCCGCCACCATCGAGGACTGCTTTTACTCGATCATTACTGCACGCAAAATCGCCGAAGCCTTCAACATGGTCGTGGTGGTGCTGACTGACGCCAGCCTGTCATCGTCACAACAGCCGTTCACGCGCCCGCAGTTCAACGAATCGTGGCTGGCGCCACCTTTTGACCAGAGTCCGGTTCCCGAAGGCGCCAAACCCTACGACTGGGATGCCACGACCGGCCTGGCTCGCCGTTTCATCCCAGGGCAGCCTGGAGGCATGCATACCGTGACCGGGCTCGCCCATGACCGGCAAAGCCATGTGGCCTACGACCCGGAGATCAATCACGAAGGCCTGCGTGCGCGCAGCCTGAAGCTCGCCGCGTTGCAAAAGACACTGTCGCCCCCCGAGGTATTCGGCGATGCCGAGGGCGATCTTCTCGTTGTCGGCTGGGGCAGCACCAAAGGGGCCATCGAAGAGGCCGTGGAATCGTTACGCGCAGAGGGGAAGAACGTATCCTCCATCCACTTGCGTTTCCTCCTGCCGATGCAACCCGGAATCAAGGAAGTCCTGCAGCGCTTCAAGAAGGTCATGACCATTGAGACCAACTGGAGCGACAGTCCCGACGATGAAATCATCGACGAATCCAACCGGCGCTACTCATCTCTGGCGATCCTGCTGCGCTCACGTTACCTGGTTGATGTTGACTGCTGGAGCGAGGTCAAGGGGCAACCCGTCAAGCCAAGCACCATCCGCCGGGTACTCCTTGCCAAGCTAAAGAAGTAAGGGAATAGACATGAAACATTCCGCCACCGAATGCCTGCTCAAGATGTATGACGAGCAACATGAACTGGAAGACTACCAGAGCGGCGTTCCGCGCTGGTGTACGGGCTGTGGCGACAACGCCATTCTCACCGCCGTCCAGCGCCTGTGCCGTGACGAAGCATTACGTCCCGAGAAAACCGTCTTTGTATCGGGCATTGGCTGCTCAAGCCGTTTTCCTCATTACATGAAGACGTACGGCTTCCATACCCTGCACGGGCGGGCGCTGCCGATTGCCGAAGGCGTCAAGATGGTGCGGCCGGACCTGACCGTGTTCGTCAATACCGGTGACGGGGATTGTTGCAGCATCGGAGCAGCGCACTGGATTCACGCCATCCGCTACAACATGAACCTGACGGTATTTCTGCACGACAATCAAATCTACGGTCTGACCAAGAAACAGGCTTCGCCGACCTCTCCGATTGGCACCAAGAGCAACACCACGCCGCGTGGAAGTTATCTGGACGCCCTGAACCCGCTGTCGGTAACGCTGGGCATAGCCAACGCCTCGTTTGTTGCCCAGGCCGTCGACTGGATTCCTGAGAGTCTGTTCGAGATCGTCAAGGCCGCGTATCACCACAAGGGGCTGTCGTTCGTCCGCATCCTGCAACGCTGCCCGGAATGGCTACCGAAGTCGCTTGACCCGTGGATGCAGGACCCTGACTCGATTCAGTTGCTGCACCACGAAAACGCACTGAAACTGAGTGCAGGGTTGTCCAAAGTCTACAAAAACCAGTTGCTGCATGACCCTTTGGACATGAACCGGGCCCGTGAAATTGCGTCCACTGACCACGTGATTCCGGTTGGCATCCTTTACCAGAACCGGGATATCCCCTGTTATGAGGAAACGCGGCAATCCAAGGTTTTGCGCACGACCGAGACCATAAGAAACGGGTTTGAAACCGAACTCGACAAATACTCGGTCTGAAGC
>JANNNT010000392.1:0-4134 GCA_031398685.1 Rhodocyclaceae bacterium
GGACCTGTCGCTGCGCGTGGATGGACAACAGAGCCGGCACCGGGTCGAACTGGCGGCGCGCATCGAGGGCGAACATGCCGTGCAGGCGACCGGCAGCGGCGGACTCGGCGCCGACCGGGTGTGGAGCGGCGACGTCGAAACACTGACCTGGCGCGGCCCGAACGCCTTTCGCCTGGTCGGCCGTACCCACCTGGAGGTCGGCCTCGACCAGGTCGTCCTGCGCCAGGCAACTTTCGCCGGTGACGAATGGCAGGCCACGCTCAACGCGCTGCGCTGGACCCCCGACCGGCTGCAAAGCAGCGGACGCTTTGGCGGCCTGCCGGCGCGCCTTGTCCTTCCTCTGGCCGCACCGCCCAGCAGCCTGTACGTCGGCGGAGACTGGAGCATTGATTTTAGCGAGCGGGCGGACGGGAGCGTGAACGTCTTTCGCGAACGGGGTGACCTCGCCTTCAAGGTCGGTGATGAAATGCTTTTCCTCGGCCTCGAACGCCTGCAGTTCACCACCAAATTTAACGGGCGACAGGCGGAGCTCTCCGTGAATGCCTCGGGCACTCGCGCCGGCACGCTGGACGGCCGCCTCACCGCCCCGCTGCAGCCCGCTGAAGGTCATTGGACCCTGGCGCGCAACGCGCCGTGGCAGGGCGGTCTGCACCTCGACGTGCCGTCGATCGCCTGGCTGAGTTCGCTGGCCGGCGAAAACGTTCGCCTGGGGGGGCGGCTGCAGGCGGACATGCGCCTCGCCGGCACGGCGGCCGCCCCGGTGACCACCGGTCAGGCTTCCGGTAGCGAGTTGCAGTTGCGGCTCCTGGACTACGGCCTCGACCTCGGCGGCGGCACGCTGCAGCTGGACATGACGCCGGAAACGGTACGCCTGCAGCGGCTCGAGCTGGTGTCGGTGGCCACCCAGCGCCCGCACGGAGGGCGCCTTGACTTCAAGGGACTCACCGCGCAACCGGGCCGTCTGACTGCCGAAGGCGAAATCGTTCGCGGCAGCGGCGACAGCCGTTTCGACTTGCGCGCCGAGCATCTGGCCGTGTCGCAGCTGCCTGACCGCTGGGTCATGATGTCGGGCAGCGGCGGCGCGCGCTTTACTCAGGGGCGTCTGGCGATCAGCGGCGAGCTGCGGGCGGATGCCGCTTACGTCGAGCTGGCGACTGTCGGCCAGCCGAGCATGTCGGCCGACGTCGTGGTGCTGGGCAACCGCGAGAAGCCGCGCCCGATTCCGCGGATCGGCATGGATCTCAAGGTCGATCTGGGTGACAGCTTCTATTTTCAGGGCGCGGGCATTCAAAGCCGCCTGGCCGGCGCGGTCCGTATCGCGGCCGACAGCCGCGACCAATTGCACGGCATCGGCTCGGTGCACACCGTCGGCGGCACTTTCGACGCCTACGGGCGTGCGCTGACCATCGAGCGCGGCATTCTCAACTTCAACGGACTGGTGACCGAGCCCGGACTCAACGTTCGCGCCGTGCGCAAGAATTTGCCCGTGGAAGCCGGCGTCGAGGTCACCGGCACCCTGAGCGATCCCAAGGTCTGGCTGGTATCCAGTCCGGAAGTTCCGGACGCTGAAAAGCTTGCCTGGATGGTGCTCGGCCGCGCGCCCGAAAAGACACTCAGTGGTCAGGACGCCGATCTGCTGCTGTCCGCCGCGATGGCGCTACGCAGCGGCAACCAGGGCCGGGCGCCGTTGCAGTCGCTGATGCAGGGACTGGGACTGGAAGAACTGTCGATCACCTCCGGCACGCTCGAGGCACAAAGCCGCTTTCCCACCTCCAGCGTCGCCGGGACCTTCGCCCAGGGCAGCAGCGCCATCGTCACCGAACAGATTGCCACCGTCGGCAAGCGCATCGGTACCAACACCGTGCTGTCCTATGAGCGCTCGCTGGTGTCGGCGGAAAACATCGTGAAACTCTCCGTTGAGCTGACGCAGGGGCTTTCGCTTATCGGCCGTGTCGGCGCCGATACCACCGTCGGCTTGCTGTACACCTTCGCCTTCGGCGGCGCCACGCCGGGCAGATGATCACGATACTGAATTCAGATCAGTAGGAAAGGCTGATACGGCTATATGTTTCAGGGACTGTAACGTCGAATGTGCTGTCGGCGAACGTCATTGCTCGGATGGGGTGCATGATTGGCTGGAATCGCTGGGTCAAAACTTTAAGCTTGTTTCATCGAGGACGCCGCGAGGCCGATGCCAAGTGCCACAAGTGCCACAAGTGCTGCACCAATGCTTCGCTCAATGAGGTGACGGGATGACGCCACAAAACGCCGGGCGGCATCGGACGAGAACGCGTAGGCGACCAGGGTGAACCAGCAGAGATGGGCAAGGGACATGAAGGCGCCATAGCCAAGCTGCAACGCGAGTGGCGTGTCCGGGCTGATGACCTGAGTGAACAGCGCGACAACAAATAATGTGGTCTTGGGATTCAGTGCGTTGGTCAGGAAGCCGATTTTCAGAGCGGCGAGGTCTGACAGTGGCGCCACCGCATTGGCATCTTGGGCCGGATCTGCCTTCTTCGCCCGCAGCATGGTGAAGCCAAGATAGATAAGGTAGGCCGCGCCAGCGAATTTGATCATGTTGAAGAGCAGAAGCGACTTCGATATCAGCAGCCCAATGCCGGCCATTGAATAGGCGACATGAACCAGGACGCCCAAGGAGATTCCTGTCGCGGTAAGCAAGCCGGCACGGCGTGACAAGACCATGCTGTTGCGAGTCACCATGGCGAAATCCGCGCCAGGGCTGATAACGGCAAGCACCGTGATTGTCGCTACGGCCACAGCTTCGATCATGTTGTCTCCGAGGATGGACGTTCTAGTGGAAAGAACGAGTGAGGGGTTCAACAATGGAACGAAGCATAGTTGTACCAGAGGGCGAAAACAACCCGCCGAGTGCGCCGCAGTTAAGAAACGCCGTGAGCCAAAACACGGTTTGGAAGGACGTTTTCGTTGACTTGTGGCGAAGCAGCCGCTGAGCAGCCAAAGCTCCCGGCCAGCCACCAACAAGCGCGAACAGGTGCAAGGTGCTTTCCTGGGTTCGCCATCGGTTGTTCGAGGCGGCCGACTTGTCGAATGCGTAGGCGACGAACGCGACGACGCTCGCAACGAGGTAGAGCGCAAGGATTTCTTTGGGTAGCTTGCCGGTGAAAACGGAGGCCGCGACAAAGAACAGAAAGCAACTGGCAAAAAGCGGAGGAATGCGGCTGCGGTTGCGGTTCCGAGGGCCAGACGGTGTTATCCGCTCACCAGCGAATTCAACAGTCTCCGCTTGGGCGCGTCCCTTCCCATCGACCTTGAGCGCGTAAGTAACTATCTCGTTTCCGGCGGGCCGGCGTTGTCGATTGGAGAAGGATTTTATGTGGACAAAGACTTGCGCTCCATCGCCATTGGCTGTGATGAAGCCGAAGCCTTTGTCATCCTTCCAGGTTGTAAGTCGACCTTGATAGCGCATAGCGACCCAATGAATTAACCAACATTAAGTGTGGCACCTAAATAACTGATTGCCTTGCGTTATGACTCAAGACTTCATCAATTTGTCCGGTCTTTATCTCGTAGGACGTGCTTCGCCCACCGGATGCCGATTTGCCCAGAACCCCACGCGCCACCAGTTCGTTGATATCCCGCAACGCCGTGTCTGGCGAGCATTTGGCGATGGCGGCCCACTTGCTGCTGGTGAGTTTGCCGTAGAAGCCGTCGAGCAGGCGGTTGAGCAGCTTTATCTGCCGCTTGTTCATGGTCGTTGTGGCCCAGCGTTGCCAAAAGCGTGTTTTCCCGAGTACAGCATCCAGCGTGATCTGCGCGGTGTCGACGGTGCGACTCAGGGTGTCGAGGAACCAGTGCAGCCAGACCGTGACGTCGACGCTCCCTTTTTGCGTACGTTCCAGGATGTCGTAGTAGTCCCGTCGTTCGCGCTGAATCTGGGCCGATAGGCTGTAGAAGCGTTGCGGGCTGCCGTCGGCCCGTGCCAGCAGCAGGTCGCCGATGGCGCGGGCGATGCGGCCGTTACCGTCGTCGAAGGGGTGCAGGGTGACCAGCCAGAGGTGCGCCAGACCGGCTTTCAGGATGGGATGATCCGTGGTGCCGCCATTCAACCAGTCAAGAAAACGGGCCATCTCGCCGGCCAGACGGTTGGCAGGC
>JANNNT010000408.1:0-7786 GCA_031398685.1 Rhodocyclaceae bacterium
CAGGCATACCCCGCAGTCACTTGCGGCCACAGCCTCCAGAGCGCCCGGCATGCGCAGGGCGAAGATATCGTTAACCATCGAAGCCCCGTGTGCAAGCGCAGCACGCATCACTTCCGGCTTATAGGTATCTACAGAAATCGGTACGCCACAGCCAGTCAAGGCGTCCAGCACGGATAGCAGACGAGCCAGTTCCTCATCGAGTGAAGTGGGAATGGCTCCCGGACGCGACGATTCGGCACCGAGGTCGAGCAGGTCAGCGCCGACTTCAATCTGATGCCTGGCGTGCTCGATGGCCCGCACGGTGTCAGCGGCGAACCCGTCGCCGGAGAAAGAATCCGGCGTCAGGTTGACGATGCCCATCAGTAGCGGGCGATCAAGAGATAACTCGAATTTCCCGCAACGAAGCATAAATCCCCGACGTAAAAAAACCGGGGAAGTTTTACTCCCCCGGCCTGGTTTGATGCATCCGGCTCAGGCCGGTGCAGTGGCGCTCGGTGCCGCATCCGGCGGCGGCGTATCTGTCGAAGTCATCACCTTGATTTGCGGCTGTTTGGGCGGACGTGGCGGCTTGCCTTCCATGATGTCGTTGATCTGGTCAGCGTCAATCGTTTCCAGTTCAAGCAACGCAGCGGTCATCGCTTCGACCTTGTCGCGGTTTTCTTCGAGCAGCTTGCGAGCCAGCGCATATTGTTCGTCGATGATGCGACGGATTTCGGCGTCGACCTGCTGCATCGTCGTTTCCGACATGTTTTTGTGCGTGGTAACCGAACGACCAAGGAAAACCTCGCCTTCGTTCTCGCCATAAACCATCGGGCCCAGCGCATCTGACATGCCGTAGCGGGTAACCATATCCCGTGCCATCTGCGTGGCGCGCTCAAAGTCGTTGGAAGCTCCGGTGGTCATCTGGTGCATGAACAGTTCTTCGGCAATACGTCCGCCAAAGAGCACGGCGATGCGGCTCATCAGATAGACCCGGTCATACGCGTAGCGGTCCTCTTCCGGCAGTTGCATGGTCAGTCCCAGCGCGCGACCGCGCGGGATGATGGTGACTTTGTGCACCGGATCGGATTTCGGTACCAGTTTGGCCACAACCGCGTGACCCGACTCGTGATACGCCGTGTTTCGCTTTTCTTCGTCGTTCATGACCATGCTGCGGCGCTCGGCGCCCATCAGAATCTTGTCCTTGGCTTTCTCGAAGTCTTCCATGTCGACCAGGCGCTTGCTGGACCGCGCGGCAAACAAGGCCGCTTCATTGACCAGGTTAGCCAGATCGGCACCCGACATTCCCGGAGTTCCGCGCGCCAGGATATCGGCCTTGACGTCGGGCGAGAGCGGCACTTTGCGCATGTGCACGATGAGGATCTGTTCACGGCCGCGAATATCCGGTAGCGGCACCACAACCTGACGGTCAAAACGACCCGGACGCATGAGCGCCGGATCAAGCACGTCCGGACGGTTGGTCGCGGCAATCACAATCACTCCGGCGCTACCTTCAAAACCGTCCATTTCGACCAGCATCTGGTTCAGGGTCTGCTCGCGTTCATCATTTCCACCGCCCAGACCGGCACCGCGCTGACGACCGACCGCATCGAGTTCGTCAATAAAGACGATGCACGGCGCATGCTTCTTGGCATTTTCGAACATGTCACGCACACGCGCCGCACCGACACCGACAAACATTTCAACGAAATCGGAACCCGAGATCGAGAAGAAAGGTACTTTTGCTTCACCCGCAATCGCCTTGGCCAGCAGCGTTTTACCGGTTCCTGGATTACCAACAAGCAGCACGCACTTCGGAATGCGGCCACCGAGCTGCTGGAATTTCGACGTGTCGCGCAGGAAGTCGACCAGTTCGGAGACTTCTTCCTTGGCTTCATCGCAACCGGCAACATCGGCAAAGGTAATGCTGTTGGTCGACTCATCAAGCAGGCGCGCCTTGCTCTTACCAAAAGAAAATGCACCACCCCGGCCACCGCCCTGCATCTGACGCATGAAGAACACCCAGACCCCGATCAACAACAACATCGGGAACCAGCTGACGAAGATGCTCATCAGGAAGGACTGCTCTTCTTCCGGCTTGGCTTCAATTTTGACGCCATGCTTGAGCAAATCGGAAACCATCCACAGATCAGGCGGCGCAAAAGAGGTCAGCTTGCGGCCATCACTCGTCGTCGCTTTGAGCACACGTCCCTCGATTACCACCTTCGAGATGGAACCTTGCGCCACTTCTTCCATGAATTGCGAGTACTCCATCGAGGCTTGAGTTACCTGACGGGTATTGAACTGGTTGAAGACCGTCATCAGTACCAGACCGATAACCAGCCACACAGCCATATTCTTGAACATGTTATTCAATGCTGTACCTCTTCTTCGTTGCTCCTCAGGAGATTCCTGAAGAAAATTTGATGCGTAAAAGGTTAATTCTAAACCTTCTCAAGCGATTCAGGCTGTGCAGCCCAAGGCATGCAAGGCGAAAATCAGGCATTCAATCCCTTACCGAGCAGATAGACCTCAGCACTCCGATCACGCGAGGCATCGGGCTTGCGCGATGAGACTGTCTTGAAAGCCTTTCTCATCTCGCGCACGAAATCATCAAAACCATACCCCTGAAAAACTTTGACCAGAAAAGCACCTTCTGGTTTCAGCCAGATCCTCGAGAACTCCAGGCCCAACTCGGCCAGATGCATCACGCGCGCCTGATCGGAAAGGAGAATACCTGACATATTGGGGGCCATATCCGAAAGCACAAGCCCCACTTTCTCACCAGCCAGCATCTTTTCCAGTTGCTGCAACACATCCTCTTCGCGGAAATCGCCCTGAATGAAGCTAACACCGGGCAACGGATCCATTTCCAGCAAATCCAGCGCAATGACCCGACCCTTGCCCTTCATCCGCTTGGCGACCACTTGTGACCAGCCGCCGGGAGTCGCTCCAAGGTCAACGACGACCTCACCGGAACGAATCAGGTGGTCCCGGTCATCAATTTCCATTAGTTTGAACGAGGCTCGGGATCGATATCCCTCGGCCCTGGCGCGTTGCACGTAAGGGTCATTGACATGCTCGCGCAACCACGCATTACTCGTTCTGGTTCGTTTCATCGCCTAAAACTCGGTAAAATGCGTTCTTTGAAAAGGTTTACTGAATGCTCGATATTACCGCCGACCAACGACGCGCCCTGCGTGCCCGTGCCCATGCTCTGAATCCTGTTGTTGCCATCAGTCAGAATGGGCTTTCCGAATCCGTTCTGCAAGAGATCAGCGTCAGCCTCGAAAGCCATGAACTGATCAAAATCCGCGTCTTCAACGACGACCGCGAAGTACGCGAACAGTATCTGACCACCATCTGCGAACAACTCGGCGCTGCACCGGTACAACACATCGGGAAACTGCTTGTTGTTTGGCGTCCGGGAGTTGAATCCAAGTCAGCCAAGATCACTCGCCGCCGCGCTGAACCGCGCCGCAGCAAGCGCAGTTTTCAAGGCGGAACACCCACTTGACGTCCACGTTTTGGCGTCCAGCACGTCGTTGATCATTCATAGCGGACGTCAAGCACTTCGTATTCGCGTAGCCCGCCTGGCGCCTGCACCTGCGCAATATCGCCAGTAAATTTTCCGATCAAGGCACGGGCAATCGGTGAATTGACCGATATCTTGCCGGCCTTGATCTCGGCTTCATCCTCGCCGACGATCTGATAGGTCACCCGCGTACCCGAGTCCTGATCTTCAAGATCGAGCGTTGATCCGAACACGCAGCGTCCATCCGCATCGAGCAGCGTGGGGTCAATGATCTGGGCATTCGACAGCTTGCCCTCGACCTCCTTGATACGGCCTTCGACGAAACCCTGACGCTCCTTGGCGGCATCGTATTCGGCATTCTCCGAAAGGTCGCCGTGCGAGCGCGCCTCGGCGATGGCCGCAATTACGCTTGGCCGCTCAATCGTTTTCAGTTGATGCAGTTCGACACGGAGTTTCTCGGCGCCGTTAACGGTCAGAGGTACTTTGCTCATTGTCATTACTCACTTGGTTCTCTACAAAAGCAAAACCGCCAGCGCCCGGAAAAAACGGCGTCGCCGGCGGTTCAAGGGTTGTTTAACTCAGTTGTGCGTGCAAAGCCTGGATCGAGTAGACCACCAGCTCACCGCGGTTCTTGATGCCTACGGCCGCCGCTTCAGCACCCCATATCGTTGTGTACATGGTTACACGCGACGCCAGTCCGGAAGTCCGGATGGAGCGCGAATCGTTGATCGCCTGACGCTTCTCGTCCACCGTATTGATGATCAGGGCAATCTCCTTGTTCTTGATCATGTCGACGATATGCGGGCGACCCTCGGCCACTTTGTTGACGACCGCGACGGGAATACCCGCCTTTGAAATTACTGACGCCGTGCCGCGCGTAGCCAGAATACTGAAGCCAGCCGAGTGCAGGTCACGGGCGATATCAGCCACTTTGGACTTGTCAGACTCCTTGACGCTGATAAAGACCTTGCCGCTTGCAGGAAGCTTCACGCTGGCCGCCATCTGGCTCTTGACGAAGGCTTCCGCGAAGGTCATGCCAACACCCATCGCTTCGCCGGTTGACTTCATTTCCGGCCCGAGGATCGTATCCACACCGGGGAACTTGTTGAACGGGAACACCGCTTCCTTGACCGAAAAATAGGGCGGAATGATTTCCCTGGTCACGCCCTGGCTGGCTAGTGACTGCCCGGCCATACAACGTGCAGCGATTTTCGCCAGCTGCAATCCGGTGGCCTTGGAAACGAATGGCACCGTACGCGAGGCACGCGGATTAACTTCCAGCACAAAAACCACATCGTTCTGGATCGCAAACTGCACGTTCATCAACCCACAAACGTTCAAGCCCTTGGCCATCAACTTGGTCTGCCGGCGCAGTTCATTTTGCACTTCTTCCGACAGTGAATAGGGCGGTAACGAACAGGCCGAATCACCTGAATGCACGCCCGCCTGCTCAATGTGCTCCATAACGCCACCGATGATCACTTCTTCGCCGTCGGAAAGCGCGTCGACATCAACTTCAACGGCGTCGTTAAGGAAACGATCAAGCAGTACCGGAGAATCGTTCGATACCTTTACCGCCTCGCGCATGTAGCGCTCTAGGTCGCGCGATTCATGGACGATTTCCATGGCACGGCCACCCAGCACATAAGACGGACGGACAACCAGCGGATAACCAATTTCACTGGCGAGGCGCAAGGCATCGGGTTCCGTGCGCGCCGTACGGTTTGGCGGCTGCCTGAGTCCGAGATCGTGCAGCAATATCTGGAAGCGCTCACGATCTTCAGCGGCATCAATCATGTCCGGGCTGGTGCCGATGATGGGTACCCCGTTCGCTTCCAGGTCACGCGCCAGTTTGAGCGGGGTCTGCCCGCCGAACTGCACGATGACGCCAACCGGCTTTTCGATGGCGACGATTTCGAGCACATCTTCGAGTGTCAGCGGCTCGAAATACAGGCGATCCGAGGTGTCGTAGTCGGTCGACACGGTCTCCGGATTGCAGTTGACCATGATCGTTTCGTAACCATCTTCGCGCAGAGCAAGCGCCGCATGAACACAGCAGTAATCAAACTCAATGCCCTGTCCGATGCGGTTCGGACCGCCACCGAGAACCATGATCTTCTTCCGGTTGCTCGGATTCGACTCGCACTCATCCTCATAAGTCGAATACATATAAGCGGTATTCGTTGAAAACTCGGCGGCACAGGTATCCACACGCTTGTAGACGGGACGAATGCCCATGGCGTGCCGGCTGGTGCGCACGTTGGTTTCGCTCGTCTTCATTAATTTGGCCAGACGACGGTCGGAGAACCCCTTGCGCTTGAGTTCTCGCAATGTCAATGCGTCCAGTTCGTCGAACGACATGTCGTCGAGAATCATCTCAATCCTGACGATATCCTCGATCTGGGCGAGGAACCAGGGATCGATATGCGTCAGGGCGTGCACTTCATCCAGCGTAAACCCGTTCTCGAAGGCGTCGCCGACGAACCAGATACGTTCTGGACCGGGTTCACCGAGTTCGCGCTCGAGTTCCTCGCGGTCGGTCGTCCGCTGGTTCATCCCATCGACGCCGACTTCAAGGCCGCGTAACGCCTTCTGGAAAGACTCCTGGAAGGTGCGCCCGATAGCCATCACTTCACCAACCGACTTCATCTGAGTCGTCAAGTGCGAGTCGGCCGTCGGAAATTTCTCGAAGGCAAAGCGCGGCACCTTGGTCACAACATAGTCAATCGATGGCTCGAAAGATGCCGGTGTCTTGCCGCCGGTAATGTCGTTGGCCAGTTCATCCAGTGTGTAACCCACAGCCAGCTTGGCCGCCACCTTGGCAATCGGGAAACCGGTGGCCTTCGAGGCCAGCGCCGATGAACGCGAAACACGCGGGTTCATTTCGATGACAACCATGCGGCCGTCGGCCGGGCAGATCGAAAACTGCACGTTGGAACCACCGGTATCGACGCCAATCTCGCGCAGCACCGCCACCGAGGCGTCGCGCATGATCTGGTATTCCTTGTCGGTCAGCGTCTGCGCCGGTGCCACGGTGATTGAATCGCCCGTATGCACGCCCATCGGATCGAGATTTTCAATCGAGCAGACGATGATGCAGTTGTCCTTCTTGTCGCGAACAACCTCCATCTCGAACTCTTTCCAGCCGATCAGCGATTCTTCAATCAACAGTTCGTGTGTCGGACTGGCTTCGAGTCCGCGCTTGCAGATCTCGACAAACTCTTCCTCATTATAGGCAATGCCGCCACCCGAACCGCCCATCGTAAAAGACGGACGGATGATGACCGGAAAGCCGATCATCGCCTGCACCTGCAGGGCTTCCTCCATCGAATGCGCCATCGCAGAACGCGCCGAACCGAGACCGATCCGCGTCATCGCCGCTTTGAACTTCTCACGGTCTTCTGCCTTGTCGATAGCCTCCTTCGAGGCACCGATCATCTCGACCCCGAATTCATCAAGCACACCGTTCTTGGCCAGATCGAGCGCGCAGTTAAGCGCGGTCTGGCCGCCCATGGTCGGCAGCAACGCGTCAGGGCGCTCCTTTTCGATGATCCGTTCGAGGACTTTCCAGGTGATCGGCTCGATGTAGGTTACATCGGCCATCTCCGGATCAGTCATGATCGTCGCCGGATTGGAGTTAACCAGAATGACCCGGAACCCCTCCTCACGCAACGCCTTGCAGGCTTGCGCGCCGGAATAGTCGAATTCGCAGGCCTGACCGATGACGATCGGGCCCGCACCGATGATGAGAATGCTTTTTATGTCTGTACGCTTGGGCATGAGTTACTTTCCCCCGGCCTTTTTGTCTTGCATCAGCTTGATGAAACGGTCGAACAGGTAGGCTACATCGCGCGGACCGGGGCTCGCTTCCGGGTGTCCCTGGAAGGAGAAAGCTGGCACGTCGGTACGGGCAAGGCCCTGCAGCGAACCGTCGAACAACGAAACGTGCGTCGGCCGCAAATTGTCCGGCAGAGTATTGGCATCAACCGCGAAGCCATGATTCTGGCTGGTGATCACTACCTGTTGGGTATCGAGATCCTTGACCGGATGATTGGCGCCATGATGGCCAAACTTCATTTTGACTGTCTTCGCACCTGAGGCCAAAGCCAGTAACTGGTGCCCGAGACAGATACCATAGGTTGGCACGCCGGCAGCAAGCAGTTCGCGAATGGCCGTAATGGCGTAGTCGCATGGCTCCGGGTCACCTGGCCCGTTGGACAGGAAAACTCCATCTGGTTCGTATTTGAGCACTTCGGCGGCCGAAGTCTGCGC
>JANNNT010000434.1:0-6334 GCA_031398685.1 Rhodocyclaceae bacterium
CGGCAATTTCATCTGTTCAGGAATGAATTACCGACGGCTGCCGAGCATTGGAGTCTGGCAGCAAAGCCGGTGTCAGCCTCGAAGCCTTGCCCGTCTTGCTGGTTGTGAAACCCGGGTGGGTCAGTGCGGAAATCGGGGTGCTCCGCCGCCAGAATTCTCGACCTTTATGGGCACACTCTTTGCTGTATTACAACGCGGAACGCTACAAAAATCTCCCAGTACTTGCGTCTAAAGGGCACAAGGATGAACTCACACGTTGTAAGGATGTAACCATGAACCAACACGAAGTAGTTTCGCTACTCAATGACCTAATCGAAACGTGCAAGCATGGAGAAAACTGCTTTCGGGCCAGTGCAAATCACGTCCAATCATCCGAACTTTCCATGATCCTCGTTTTCCTGGGCGACAACTGCCAGCAGCGTGCGCGCGAGTTGGAAAACTACGTAGTACAGCTGGGCGGCCATCCCTTTAAAAGTCGCCGCACATCAGCGGCTCTGCAGCGAGCGTGGCTGTCCGTGCGCAGCCTCTTTTCGAGAAACGCCAATTTTGCCATGTTGAAAGAATGCAAACGTGGAGAAGACAAGGCCGTTTCCCGCTATCGCAAGGCCCTGGAAAAGTCCTTGCCGGAACCGCTACGCGCAATGGTCGAACGCCAGTACCTGGGCGCCAAATGCAACAATAACCGCATCCGCGATCTGCTCGTCCTCGATCAGGTCATCTGGCCAACGAGTTACCGTCACCCATCGACCATCGATCGGCGTTCCCTCCGGGCCCATCTAGAATCCGGCCGTGCAACGCGTCGATCGCTTCGGACCGATCGTCCACCTAACCTGACGCGCGGGAGACATCAGACGGCGCAGGATGCCTGGTGATTGAACTTGCGTAGTGTGTTAGCTGCAGGTGGGTACTCCCGTCAACTACTTATGACCAAATTTACACTGGAAAAAGTTTCGGCAAGAATTACAAACTACGTAAAGCCGGACAGGAGTCACGCACGCCAACGGAAATAGCGTATTCGCGTGCGACATGTGTAGCGGATGACATGTGTAGCGGATTTGCGCCGGAGCCTCCTACTTGTATTTTTGCTGAAAAGGCGATTCCGGCCAGTGATCCTTGTCGAATCCTGAGATGTCATCGAGGGTCGTGCTGTCGGCATTAAGTACGCAGCACTGGCGCTCGGCGTCGAGAGCCAGTGCATCCCATGGCAACGCGTACAGGCGCTCGCCAACCCCCATGAAGCCGCCGGACGCCATCACCGCGTAAACGATACGTCCGTGCTCGACGTTGAGCACGACGTCACTGATCGTGCCCAGGGTCTCGTCCTTCCGGTTGAGCACCCTGGTGCCGGTAAGCGTAGTGGCGGTCATCAGCTGCGGGTGACTACCCTGGGGATGAGAGTCGTCCTGCGCGCCAGGCCGTTGGGGCAACTCCTTCGATTCTTGCCGAGTGCCTTGGACTTTGCTGGTTTCGTTCATCCTTCAAACTCCTCATTTTGCATTTACACCGGCTTTCGGTCAGCCCACCAAGCCGGGCTCCGAGCAGAGAAGGCGCTTTTTTAAGCACCCTCGAACGTATGCAGCAAGCGACATACCCGTTTTCGGCGTCGTCCAGACCCCAACGCATACCACAGCCGTACCCAGCGCATAATTCATTCCACCTAACCCTTTGGTGACGCCACTCCAACTTAGGCACCCTTTTTGCTAAAACCAATCCGACATGAACGATAGACCACGGCCACCTCGTAACACACTGCTTGCCTGGCCCACTGCCTCGCTGCGAGTTTATCTGGTGGGCGTGATCCTGCTCGCCACACTTCCCCTTGCCGGGTTGATGGTGTATCAGATATTCGCTGCTGTGACTAACCAACTCGAGCGCATGCAGGACAACACGCTGCGCAGCATAAAGGTTCTCGCTCAAAGCGTGAATCGCGAACTCGGTTCGACAATCGATGCCCTTCGCATCCTTTCGTATTCCGAAACACTCCAGCGGGGCGAGGTCGACCGTTTCGAACACGCGCTGCGGACGCGTCCGCTCCTGAGCCCAAGCTGGGGTGGAATTTACCTCTTGTCGTTGGCGGGGGAGGTGATCTTTGATACAGCGCCTCCGGGACCAACGCCGTACCCCAAGGATCGCAATATGGCCGAGCTATGGAGCCGCCCGAACGATAAGCAGGCGTTCATCTCAGACCTGCTGGGCGGCGACGATGGCACCAGCTTCGTCACTGCCGTCGAAGTGCCGGTGACGGTGGACGGCGTGCCGCTCTACCTGCTTGGCGCACGCATCCCGATTTCAGTCTGGCAACACATGGTCGAGGGAGCGGGTATTGGTCCGCAAGGCGTCGTGTCAATATTCGATGGCAATAACCGCGTGATCGCGCGCAATCACAACCCCGAACTCTACGTCGGAGAGCCTCGCCCGGCTTACAACGTGAACCTGATCAACGGGCGTCCGTCCGGTAGCGGACGGTTTACGATGTTTGATGGCTCTTACAGCTACTCTGCCTGGGACACTGTGCCATGGTCTGGCTGGGGTCTCGGCGTCGGCATGCCGGCGGCGCCGATTGACGCGGCTAACAACCGGGCCATTACCCTTGCGCTGGGGACAGCCGCCGCGTGCTTGCTGCTAGGACTCATTCTCGCCCTTACGGTGGCGCGGAAAATGACGCGGCCATTGGAACAATTGTCACATAACAAAACCCCCCCGCCCAGTGAGCACATCGCCGTGCAAGAAATCTCCTTGTTGCGCGACTCGCTACTCGCCTCTGAGGCCCAGAGCCAGGCAGCCCAAGCCCGGCTCAAATTCAAACGCGACCTCTTGCAGCAACAAGCAAACGAGTTCGAGACCCTGTTCGCCAGCAGCCCGATTGGTCTGGCTTTCGCACAAGATCGGCACTGTCGAGTGGTGACCCACAATCCGGCCATGGATAGACTCTTCGGCAGCACCGAGTCGCAAGCCACAGGCTTGGTCTGCGTGCTTGATCGAGGTCGGCAATTAACACGCGAAGAGCAGCCGCTAGAACGAGCGGCGGCACTTGGGGAAACAACCCAAGACCTGGAACTTGAACTTCTGGTCGACGGCCGTGCGCCGACCTTCGTCATCGTCAATGCCGTGCCACTACTGGACACCGATAAGAAACCACGCGGTGCTATCGGCGCCGTGGTCGACATCACCGCGCGCAAGGCGGCCGAGGCGCGTTTGATCAACGCCGAGCAACGCCTGCGCGAGAGTCAGCATCTCGTGGATCTTGCGCAGGAGGTTGGCCATGTGGGCTTCTTCCACTATCAGTTCGAGGCGGATGTGCTTAACTGTACGCCGGGGCTGAGCAAGCTCTTCGGTCTCGCCGATGATGAAGGTTACAAGCCCCTTGTCGAATGGACGCGGTGCATCAACCGCAGCGACTGGCGGCAAGTTTTGCGCAGGTTGCGCAACGCCTTCAAAAACCGCCTGGAAACGGAAACCCTCAGCTATTCCGTCATCATGCCTAATGGGGGTGCCTGCTGGCTCTCCACGCGCGTGCAGATGATCTACGTCAAGGACGGCTGGCCGCAGCACATGATCGGTATTGCCGTGGACATGACCGAGCAGAAGGAAGCCGAACGCGAACGCAGCGCCCTCATTGCCCGCGAACAGGCGGCGCGTGTGGACGCCGAAGCCGCCAACCACGCGAAGGACGTATTCCTGGCCATGCTCGGCCACGAACTGCGCAACCCGCTTTCGGCCATTACGGCGGCAATAGAAGTGCTCAACCGGATCGGACCGACAACAGAACCGGAGACCAACGCGCGCCAAATCCTCAGCCGGCAGACTCGCCACCTGGCGCGCATGATGGACGACCTGCTCGATGTGGCGCGAGTGATATCGGGGCAGGTCAACCTGACGTGCCACCGCCTCGATCTGGCGGCGAAGGTGCAGCGCGTCCTGGACGCCCTTGAAATCACCGTCCAGCCGAACCAGCACCATCTCATACTTGATCTTCAAGAAGTCTGGATTGACGCCGACGCGACGCGTATCGAGCAGATCGTCAACAATCTCGTCATCAACGCCATCAAATACACGCCTCCAGGCGGACACATCCAGATCCGCGTTGCGGCAGACAACGATGATGCATTGCTCGAAGTGAGTAACTCGGGGCCTGGTATTTCACCGGACCTGCTACCGCGGATCTTCGATCTGTTCGTCCAGGGCGAACGCACGCTGGACCGTCGCGATGGCGGCCTTGGCGTCGGCCTCACCCTGGTCCGGCGTCTTGTTGAAATGCATCGGGGCAGCATCAGCGTCGAAAATGCCAGTCCTGGAACGGTTATCCATGTACGTTTTCCAGCCGTCGAGGCTCCCGCCGTCCTCTTGTCATCAACGCCCCTGCCCGAGTCGCGCCGCCGTAGCGTTGCCCTCATCGACGACAACGAAGATGTGCTGGAAGGTTTGCGCACCCTCCTCGAAGTCGATGGCCACACGGTATGGACAGCCACCGACGGTGTCAGCGGCCTCGCGCTATTGCTGAATGTGCGCCCGGAGGTGGCCATTGTCGACATCGGTCTGCCGGGACTGACCGGCTTCGAGGTTGCCAAGCGGAGCCGGGCCGGCGGTTACCCCGGACGGATGATCGCGCTCTCCGGTTATGGTCAAGAGTCTGATCTGGAGCAGGGGCGTACCGCTGGTTTTGACTGTTACATACTGAAACCGATCAACTCGCAAAAGCTGCGGAGCCTTCTGAACAGCGAATAAGGTAGCGACAACGCTGAAGCGCTACTTAGCGAAATGCGGGAGCAGCTGGGCCTGCGTTGCACAAGCCGGGAGTGGCACATCCTGCGTGTGCCGCAGTCGGTCATCGAGCAGACCACCCTCATCCTCGGGTTTGTATTAAGGCCGCCCGTTTTTCCCGGGATGCGGCGTGGCTTGGCGAAAGGCGCATTGTCGATGCCCGTTTGTAATAGTTGCCTAAATTGATGCCGTAAATCTTGCTGCGTTTCTTCCTTGGCCGAAGTGAATTGTCCGCGCCGGGGTAAGTAATCCTTACTGACAAACAGTCATTGCGGCCTACCTCAATGGCGGCTGGATCGATCCGGACGGTTAATCCCGGTAGAGGCAAGTGCGATAGCAGGCACGGAGATTGCCACTGCCAGATGTGCGGCTCAATAGCACACCCAATGATCAGTTACTTAAGGAGATCGAAATGAACAAGTCATCCGACAGCAGCAAATCGACCGAACAACCCGCCAAGAGCAGCCCAAAGCAGGCCACTAAGGGAGTTTCGCAACACGGAACGAAAAAAGATCAGACGAAATCATCGCCTGCGCCTCAATCAGGCAAGAGCACCAAAGGCTAATGCCCAGCCTCACTTCCGCGGAGGCCCATGGAAACTTCGCGACGCATGGCGTGTTAGCAATTCGTCATTGTGTGATGTTTCCAAAGGGTGGAATGGAGGCACAGAAATCCATTTTGCTGCGATGCAGCTTTTCAAACAGCGTGACGGCGAGTTTAGCGCCACGGTTTTCTATGCCTAACCCTAAGGAGTCCATATGACCAGTCCAAATTATCCACCCGCTAACGAACGCATGGTGGGGGGCGCCATGGTCGCCGACGTGCGGTCTTCCCTTCAAACTCAGAGCAGCGCCGTGTCCTGGAGTGCCATCGTGGCCGGAGCCGCTGCCGCTGCCGCCCTCTCTCTGATCCTGTTGATATTGGGAACCGGTTTGGGCATGTCCTCGGTGTCGCCCTGGGCGCATAACGGCATCAGTGCAACCACCTTAGGGGTATCGACTATCCTGTGGCTGACCCTTACACAACTGGTCGCTTCCGGAATGGGGGGCTACCTGGCTGGCCGGCTCAGAACCAAGTGGGTCGAGGTTCACACCGACGAAGTTTACTTCCGCGACACCGCGCACGGCTTTCTGGCCTGGGCCGTTGCGTCGCTGATGACCGCGGCGCTGCTTACTTCGGTGATAGGGTCAATCGTCAGCGGTGGGATTCAGGCGGGAGCTTCAGTGGCCGGGGGTGTCTCCACCGCCGCGACAGTGGGTGCCGTGGCGGCAGGAACCGGCATGGCGAAATCCGACAATGACGACGGACAGATGAGTTACTTCGTGGATTCCCTGTTCCGGAAGGAGGCGAATGCCGCCTCTTTAGCGGCTCCTGCTGAAAGCGGCGCGGGCACGGCTCAGCAACAAGGCATTGCCCCCACAGCCCCTGCTGCAGCGACAGGCAACAATGATCGAAGCTCGTCCGAAGTCGCCCGTATATTCATGACTACGCTGCCCACGGGACCACTGCCAGCGGAAGACGTTCGCTATGTCGGACAGCTGGTCGCCGAGCGTACCGGTGTGCCGCAGCAGGA
>JANNNT010000441.1:0-9359 GCA_031398685.1 Rhodocyclaceae bacterium
ATCGTCTCCACGCTCGACTACTGCGGCGGCGACAAGAAGCGCGCCGCGGACATGCTCGGCATCTGCGTGAAGACGCTCTACAACCGGCTGAAGGAATACGGATCGCGCGCCGACGAGGCCCACCGGCGTTTGCAGTGAAGAAGCACCATCCCGAGCAGCAAGACCCCTTCCCGCCGGAAAAGGAACCGCCGTTTTGGCCCGAGGAGCCTCCGCCCGACAAGACAGGCCAGCGCCCGATCCAGCCCGACCTCCCGAGCGAGGATCCGGCGCGCTCGAACCTGCCGCCGCGCCCTTAACAGAGGCGGCGAAGGCGCGCCCGCGCCGCCTGAAGCTCGCGGAGCTGTTCCGCCTGATGGCGGACAGCGCGCCCACCATGGTGTGGGTGGCCGATCCCCGGGAGAAGTGCACGTACGTGAACCGCCCCTGGCTCACGTTCACCGGGCGCGCGTTCAAGGAGGAGCTGGGCTCGGGCTGGCAGAAGCCGATCCACGTCGGGGACCGCCCGGCCGTCGCCGCCGCGGTCCATGCGGCCTTCCTCGAGCGGCGCGACTTCGAGATCGAGTTCCGCCTGCGCCGCAACGACGGCGAGTATCGCGACGTGGTGACCAAGGGATCGCCGATCCGCGGGCCCGGGGACCTCTTCCTCGGTTACGTGGGCTCGTGCGTGGACTGGCGCTGGCCAAGGCCAATCCGGCACGACTCGGCCACGATGCGCGCGATTGGGGAAGTTACTACGATACACAGCCCGTCGTCGTTGCCGGCCGGATTCGCCTCGCGCTCGACCGAGTCGGGAACGACGCATGAGCGCAGACGTCCTATTCGAAGCACTGGCCTTGCGCTCGCTTGAGGCGGTTGTTCTGCGCAGCGCCACGAAAACCTGGGCTGCGCGGGATCTGCTTGCGGAAATAACTACCGTTGCTGATCGTCTGTCGGGTTGCCGCGTGCTTGCGCTTTTGGCCGACAACTCGCCGGACTGGGCCATCGCCGACCTCGCCGCCTTGCGTTCGCACGTGGTTTCGTTGCCGCTGCCTGCATTCTTTACCCAGACGCAGTTGAGCCATGCGCTAAACCAGAGTGGCGCCGATGCCATCATGACCGACCAGCCGGAGCGAATCTCGGCGCTGGATATTGGATTCGCCGTTATCGAGACACGGCGCGGAATGACCTGGATGCGGCGTTCCATCGCCGCGGTAGTGTTGCCAAGCGATACGGCCAAAATTTCCTACACCTCGGGCAGCACCGGCACACCCAAGGGAGTTTGCCTGTCAGCAGACGGTCTGATCGATACCGCACAGGCGCTCAAATCGCGGTTGTCTGATATCCGTATCGAACGCCATCTGGCGGTTTTACCCCTGGCACTGCTGCTTGAGAACATTGCCGGCATCTACGCGCCCCTGCTGCGCGGCGCGGAAATCCATCTTTCCGATCTGGCGAGCCTGGGGTGGCAAGGGATGACGGGGTTTGCGCCCGATGCCCTGCAAAAGAAGGTGGCCGACGTTCGGCCGGACAGCCTCATCCTGGTCCCGGAACTGCTCAAGGCATGGACGCTCTACCTCATGAAGAGCGGCTTGCATGCGCCGAACGGCCTGGAGTACGTCGCCGTTGGCGGTTCCCGGGTCGAGCACGAAACGCTGATTGCCGCGCGCCGCCTTGGAATCCCGGCCTATCAGGGTTACGGGCTGACCGAATGCGGCTCCGTCGTCAGCCTCAACCGACCGGGCGACGACGGCGACGATGCCGGTCGCCCACTGCCGCACGTTCGTGCCGCCATCAGACAGGATGAAATCCACGTCACGACACGTGCTTTCCTCGGCTATCTGGGCGATGCGGAATCCGCCGCCGGGGTGCCTTTCCCTACCGGAGACCTTGGCCACTTTGACGAGAATGGCCACCTGCACCTGTCCGGCCGGCGAAAGAACCTACTGATCACGTCTTTTGGCCGCAACATCTCGCCGGAATGGGTGGAATCCACCCTCGTGACCCAGCCTGAAATTGCCCAGGCCGTTGTTGGCGGTGATGGACGGAATGCGCTGTCCGCCATCGTCGTGCCCTTCCGTGAAACGACGGCAGCCGCAATCGCCTTGGCCATTACCCGAGCCAACGCGCTGCTCCCGGATTACGCCCACATCAAACACTGGATTCCGGCCGCTCCATTTACTTTCCAAAACGGACTGGCGACCGGCAACGGCCGTCCTCTCCGCGCATCCATTCTCAACCAGTACGCTGCCGCGCTGGCGGCGCTTTACCTAAACGAGGAAGACACCGATGTCCTTTTATGAACGATTGGCAGCCGAGACGGCGAGCGAGCGCGACTACCTGCTCTCGGCTCCGGTCGTCAACAACAGTCTGCGCGGCGAGGTCAGCCTGATTAGCTACCTCGCCTTTCTCGGCCAGGCCTATCACCACGTGCGCCACACGACACCTTTGTTGATGACGCTGGGCGGACGCCTGCCCGAACGCCTGGCCTGGCTCAGACGCCCGGTGGCCGAATACATCGATGAAGAAATCGGTCACGAGGAGTGGATTCTCGACGACATCGCGGCCGCCGGAGGCGATGTCGACGCCGTACGTCACAGCCGTCCCGAGTTGCCGGCCGAGCTCATGGTGGCCTATGCCTACGACCTGATCAACCGCGGCAACCCGGCCACCTTCTTCGGCATGGTCTTCGTGCTTGAAGGCACCAGCGTCGCGCTCGCACTGCTCGCTGCCGACCGCATCCAGCAGGCGCTGAAGCTGCCGGACACGGCCTTCTCCTACCTGCGTTCACACGGCACCCTCGACCAGGAACACACCCGCCACCTGGCCGATCTACTGGAAAAAATGACACCGGACGATCAGGCGGAGGTGGTGCGTTCCGCACGGGTGTTCTTCAAACTTTACGCCGAAATCTTCTGGACCTTGCCAACCGGAGCGGAGGTCACATGCAACTGAGCAACGCCCGCATCCTGCTCACCGGAGCCTCTGGCGGGCTTGGCCACGAGTTGGCACGCCAGCTTTCCGCCGCTGGCGCGTCGCTCCTGCTGGCTGGCCGCGCCGGGGGCAACCTGAACGACGTCCGCTCGTCGCTCGATACGGAAACGTCGATTGTCTGCGCTGACCTGACACGGGCCGAGGGCATTGCCCTGACCACCCGTGCGGCCCAGGATTTTCGCGTCAATGTACTGGTCAACAATGCTGGCACCGGCGCCTTCGGTTTACTGGAAAACCAGGAATGGGCCACCATCGAACAGGTCCTGGCCACCAGTCTCGAGGCGCCGATCCATCTGACGCACGCCCTGCTCCCCTGGCTTCGTTCGCAGCCCCAGGCCGCCATCGTGAATATCGGATCAACCTTCGGCTCCGTGCCTTTCCCCGGCTTTGCCGCCTACTCGGCGGCCAAGGCCGGGCTGCGCGGATTCTCGCAATCCTTGCGGCGCGAGTTGGCCGATACGCTGGTGTCGGTCATTCACATCTCGCCACGGGCGATCGACACCGCGATGAACACCGAAGCCGTCAACTCCCTGAATCGTGCGCTCAACAACCACAGCGACACGGCTGAGGATGTGGCACGCCAGATCATTGCCGCGCTGGTCCGGAATGATGTTGAGTTGCACATCGGTTTTCCAGAGCGGCTATTCGCCTGGCTCAACGGGGTCGCCCCCGGCCTCATCGACCGCGGTCTGGCGGGCAAGCTGGCCACGGTAAAGCTTCATGCACCACGCCGACAAACACACTGAAAGGATTTCACATGTACTCAATACCCCGACTGATCATTTCTGCGTTGCTGGCCTTTGTCATTCACTCCAACCCGCTCCTGGCCGCAACACCTGACGACCTGATCCACCCGATTCAGGTGCAGTGGGCGGAAATCAAGTACAAAGCCCCCGAAAAACAGCAGGCCGAGCTCTATCACGCACTGGCACAGCAGGCGCGCACGATTGTCGAAAGCAACCCCGGAATGGCCGAGGCGCTGATCTGGGAGGGCATTGTCATCTCCAGCGAAGCCGGAGCACGTTCCGGGCTGGGCGCGCTTTCCCTGGCCAAAGGCGCCCGGCAACGCCTGGAAGACGCGTTGAAGATCAACGACAAGGCGCTGGACGGATCGGCCTACACCAGCTTGGCCACGCTGTATGCCAAGGTTCCGGGCTGGCCCATCGGCTTTGGCAGCAGGGACAAAGCCGAGGAATATTTCAAGAAATCGCTGGCCATCAATTCCGATGGGATTGACCCGAATTTCTTTTACGGCGAGTATCTCCTTGATCGTGGCCGCCCCGCGGAAGCCCGCAGCCATCTCGAAGCCGCGCTCAAGGCGCCTCCCCGGCCGGGGCGCGAACTGGCCGACAGCGGCCGCCGTCAGGAAATCAAGGCCTTACTCGAAAAGCTGAACAAGGACTCAAACTAAGTGCGAATACTGGTGGCTGAAGACGACGCATTGCTGGGTGACGGTATCGTTGCCGGCCTGAAACTGGCCGACTATGCGGTCGACTGGGTTCGGGACGGTGAGTCCGCGCGACTGGCCTTGCTCGATCATCCCTACGACGCGTGCGTGCTCGACCTTGGCCTGCCGCGACGTGACGGCCTGTCGGTCCTGAACGACTTGCGCAGCCATGGCAATCTTCTGCCCGTTCTCATTCTGACCGCGCGCGACACGAGCGCCGACAAGATAGCCGGCCTGGACGCGGGTGCTGACGACTACCTGACCAAACCGTTTGACTTGCCGGAGTTGCAGGCCCGCCTGCGGGCGCTGATCCGCCGGTCGACTGGCGAGGCCAGGCCGACTCTTGAGCATGCCGGCGTGGTTCTTGAACCCGCCGCCAAACAAGTGACTTACAACGGCAAGCCGGTGCCGCTGTCCGCACGGGAATTCGCGCTGCTGCATGATCTGCTGCGCTACAAGACGCAGATCCGCTCCCGTGCCCAACTCGAAGAAAGTCTGTACGCCTGGGGAGAAGAAACCGGCAGCAACACCGTCGAGGTGTATGTCCATCATCTGCGCAAAAAATTCGGCACTGACTTCATCCGCACCATCCGCGGGCTGGGCTATCAGTTGGGAGAGAACGGCGGATGAACCGCAAACTGGACAACGGCCGAATACCTTCTCTGCGCTGGCGTTTGCTTGGTCTCGTATCGATTACCGCGCTGTTGATTCTTGGATTGGCGGCCGCGCTGAGCTATCGGCAGGCGCGCCACGAGGTACAGGAATTGATGGACGTCCAGATGACGGGTACGGCCAGGCTGATGCTTGCCCAGGTGCGGCAGGGCGCCGACCATCTGGCCGACCTGCCAGCACTCATGGCCAGCCAGCGGGGCGTGCGTGACCGGCGTAACCCGCTCACCTTCGAATTCCAGATCGGCAAACCCGACGGCACGCTTCTGGTGAACTCCGCCGATGCGCCGGCCGCCGCACTCAACAACGCGCTGGGGTTTTCGACGATAAACCACGAGGGCCAACCCTGGCGCAGTCTGATTCTTGAAACGGGCGACGGTAGCCACCGGATTCAAGTCACTCAATCCATTCCAGAACGCGACAAGGAAGCGCTTGAAATTGCGAGGAAGACCGTTCTTCCGCTGGGTGTTATTTTTCCACTCCTGTTGCTGGCCATCTATTTCTCGGTTCGTCGGGGACTCAAACCGCTCGACGATCTGGCGGCCGATGTCTTGAGCCGCTCACCGGAGAATCTGACCCCGCTGGCCAACCGTAGCGCGCCGCGCGAGGCACAACCGCTGGTCTCGGCAATCAATCGCTTGCTGTTCCGCCTCAACGGCTCACTGGAAAACGAGCGCCGATTTACCGCCGATGCGGCACACGAACTGCGAACACCGCTGGCGGCTGTGCGCATTCAGACCCAGGTGGCGATGCTCAGCGAGAACACCATCCAGCGCAAGCACGCCTTGTCCCAGTCGCTGGCCGGCCTTGATCGAGCGACACGACTGGTTGAACAGATGCTGCGCCTGGCCAGGCTTGACCCGATGGCCCAGCTTCCCGATTCGAGCCAGGTCAACCTGGTCGAACTCGCTCAGCAGGTCGCCGCCGGCGTGCGGGACAGCTCACCCGAGGCCCACATCGACCTGAACCTTGAAGAGAACGTTCCACCCATCGACGGTGACGCCGAGTTGCTGACCATTGCCCTGCGCAACCTGCTCGATAACGCGGTTCGTTATGCGTCGCCCGGCGGCGCCATTTCGGTCGCCCTGCACCACCAACAGCAAAACCTGCTGCTCAGCGTCAGCGACAACGGCCCTGGCGTCAGCGCCGAAGAACTGCCGCGACTGGTCGAGCGCTTCTATCGGGGGGCGACGGCCGTTGTCGAAGGCAGTGGACTGGGGCTGACCATCGTGCATCGGATTGCCGAACTGCACGGCGCCAGGCTTGAGCTGAACAACCGGGAAAACGGCGGCTTCGAGGCCCGCTTGCGCTGGCCGGCCTGATTACAACGACCCAGGCGAAACTTGCCTCACTCCCGCCCCGCGAAGAAACCGACGATCTTGCGAATACGACGCTTGTCTTCATCAGACAAGCGCTGTTTCCGGGAGTATTCAAGATAGAAGCGCAGACGCTGCGTCCTCGACAGATGGTACTTCGCCACCTTATCGAGGCAGGCAATATCCTTGATCATGCGGTAGCGCAGGAACATCCCTCCCCAGTAGCAGCCGCTTGGGCAGTCGATGAGAAAAACACGCGGGACGCTTCCGTCGACCACCAGCACGTTGCGCCATTTCAGGTCGTTATGTGCGAATCCGGCGTCGTGCATGATGCGTGTGATGCGGGCCACCTGTCGGGAAACATCGTCCACCCAGTGGAAGTTGCCAAGACGCGGATCGTTCGTAGCTGCCAGCCTGGCCAGATCAATTGAGCCCACAATCTCTTCGGTGACCAGCGCTCCGCGACGGAATCCGCCGAAACAGCGCTCAAGTCCGAACGCAACCAGCTTGGCGGTCGGGATGCCCCAGTGCTGGAAGGCCAGCAGGTTCTCCCACTCTTTCCTGACACGCGGGCGGATCAGCCACTGGCGCAAACCGAACCACCGGCGCGTCAGGCTTTTCCCGTTTCCCTGGTAGCGCTTGACGTAATAAACCTTCCCTTCGATCCCAACCCGAAGCACGCAGCTCAGCGAGTCTTTGGCGACGAGGTCGCCGTCGAGCGCAAACACCTGATCGATGCTTCCGAAAAGGTGGGTTCCAGTTGAATCAACACATTCCGCTGCGGACCACCACTGGATCATGTCGACGATCTCCGCAGATCATCCACGGAGCGCTCTGCCGGTGGCAAGTTGTCGTCGAGCCACTGATGCAGCACGGATTCTGCCGGCCAGTTGCGCAAGAACCGCGCGCGATCACGCCGCCAGGCGGGTTCGAAACCGCTTTCCGAACGATGCTGCACGACCGCATCCAGATCAAGCAGCCATACCCGGCCTTCATGCCACAGCAGATTGGTTGCCTTGAGGTCGCCGTGGCTGATGCGGTTGTGGTGCACCGCCCGAAACAGCGAGATGATGGCCTGCGCAATCTCGCCGGCAGGCGGTCGATCCGGCGTCAGCATCTGCAAAAGATGAGGGCCTGGGCAATACGCGTTGACCAGAAAAGCACGCCGACGAAATGGGCCGACACGCTCCTCAATCATCGCCAGCGGCTCCGGCGTAGGAATGCCGAGGAATTTGAGCCGATGCCCTTCGCGCCAGGAATGCCAGGCCCGGCTGGGACGCCAGAACCGTGCAAGCGCATGCTGAAGGTTTTTGAGGTTGTAACGCTTGATGACCAGCGTACGCCCAGTCTGTTCGACCTGGGCCACGGTGCAAGTTCGCCCGTCCTTCAGGAGTCGCCCCTGAAGAATGGCTGCATCCGGTGATTCCAGCAGCGGCGCCAACTGACCAGCAACGTCGCGCTGCACAACGGCGAATCGAAAAAAGCTCCTGCGTACTGCAAAGAGGGTGCAATCCCGCACTGTCTTGGCAAGATAATCGTTCAGTCGCCAGCTTCGTACGCGAGACAACTCGCTTTCAAGCGCGCTGAGATCGGAAATACGTTCCCCGCCTCCGGCCTGATACGCCGTGAGCACGTCGTCACGGCAAACGTCCCACGTCGTCGGCAACTGTGCCAGCAGGATGGCGAGATTGCCGATGGCCTGCGCTTCGTTCAGGCGTTGGCCCGGCGTGATAGCACGAACCGCATCGCCATCGATAACGAACACCGAGTCCTCATGACGCAGAAAATTGGCGAGATGCAGATCGTCCTGTACCAGACCCGTAGCGTGCAGGGTGCCAAGCAGGCGAAACGCCGGACGCAGCACGTCAAGGGCGGCGGCGTTTCCTGCCGGCAGCGCAGCAAGCGGCTCCCAGGCATCGGCCAGCGTCAGCGATCCGTCCAGAAAAGTGGTGAGCAAAACGTGTCCGCTCTGCGCCAAGGGCGTTGCCAGCAACAGATCCGGCGTCAATAGGCCAGCTTGATGCAGCGCTTCAATCCCGGTCTTCTCCTTAGCCCAGTGCCGCTCACTGCCACCAGCGACAAAGAGTTTCACCAGCACGCGCCGGCCGTTCCACTCGCCTTCGCCAACAATCCGTTTCCCAGGCAAGACCCGCAATAAACGATGCACCGTGATTTCGCGGCCATCAGCCAGCACCACACAAAACGGCGTTTCGGGCTGGCGTCCCGCTTCACGCAAACTCGCGGCATCGACGCGCTTGACTGACCCGGCAGTCATGCGGGTTCGCTCGTCGCATACTTCCTCAGAAAGCGCGTCTGCAGACGACCTGCCTCCAGAACCAGATACGTCAGAAGTTCTGCTTCATGCTTCAGAATATTGCGCAGCGACCCACCGAAATAGTCGCGCAGGAAACGCAGAGCGTCACGCCGCGTCAGGCCGATATTCAGCGCCGAAAAGCACAGGCTGGCCAGGTCCTTGTCGCGCCAGCGGCGAGGAATTTTGCCTCGCACTTGCGCGCGATGCAGGTCGATGATCGACAGCTTCAGATTTTCCGCCGTTGGAGCCGGGTCGAGGTGCAGCAGGAAGTGGCAGATGTAGAAGTCGCGATGATTGACGCCGCCGCGATGCATGCGCCCGGCCATCTCCGCCACCCGGCGGATGAGCGCCCGCTTGAACGCCACGGGCGGCGGCGACGTGGGCCAGTCCCGACAAAGATCTTCCAGGCTGATCGTTGGTGCCAGCTCTTCGGTCACGATGAACGAGTGCTGGGTGGCTGGATTGCTCCCGCGCTGCCCAAAAGCCACGGCGTGCATGGTGTCGACAGCCAGTTCGCCAAGGCGCTGTATCGCCCGCCACTCGTTGCGCGCGCCCAGAACCGGCAGGCGCAGGGAGAGCAGATTTTTCAGTATTTCAGCCCAGCCGACGCCGCGATGAATCTTCACGAAATAGCCCCGTCCAG
>JANNNT010000463.1:0-3879 GCA_031398685.1 Rhodocyclaceae bacterium
CCATTGATGCCTACGGCTGGTTCGCCAAGAACGACGCGTACGTTGATGGCGGCGCCAAAGCCGTGGCCACGGTGAGCTTCAAGGACAGCCCGAAAGGCATGTTCGGTTCGCCGCCCAAGTGCTACATGCATCGCATGGCCAGTTTCATTCCAGCCTTCTTCCCCGACGGCAAGCAGGATGAAGCCGACTTCTTCTACTTCCCGTCTTTCGCCAGCAAAAAACTGGGTAATCCGGTTCTGGGCGGTGGCACCATCATGACCATCACCAAAGACAGCAAGGGTGCACGGGCCTGGATGGAGTACCTGCAGCACCCGCAAGCCAGCGAAATCTGGATGGCTGAAGGTGGCTTCCTGACGCCGCATAAAGGCGCAGATCTGAACAAGTACAAGACCAAGCAATTGCGCAAACAAGGCGAAATTTTCCTCAACGCCACCACGTTCCGGTTTGACGGTTCCGACTTGATGCCTGGTGCCGTGGGCGCAGGCAGCTTCTGGAAAGGCATGGTCAATTTCTCCGGCGGACAATCCGCCAAGGAAATCGCTGATGAAATCCAGAAGAGCTGGGATGCCCTCAAGTAAGGCATTGATGTTGATTGGCAGCCTTTAACGGGACGCCCAAAGGCCGGCGGTCACAAGCCGCCGGCCTGTTTTAAACCCTTCCCATATACACAAATGAGTTGATCGCCATGACTGATCAAATACTCCAGACGATGACCGCTGTCGTAGTCAGCATTGCGTTTTGCCTGTTGTATTTTGCGGGGTCAAACTTTCTGCTCGACAAAATCGTCCACCTGCCGCTGGGCACCCGGAATCAACGGGAAGGCGTGCGCTCCAGCATTCGGCCGTGGCTGTTCCTGGCGCCAGCGCTGTTGCTCCTGGGCGTTTATCTGCTGTACCCGCTGGTCGAGACCTTCAGGTTGAGTTTTTACGACTCCACGGACAATGTGTTTGTCGGGCTGGCGAATTACCGCTGGGTCTTTGTGGATCAGAATTTCCTGATCACGATTCGCAACAATTTCATGTGGCTGCTTGTGGTACCGACCCTCGCAACCATTTTTGGACTGATCGTCGCCGTTCTGGCCGACCGGGTATGGTGGGGCAATTTCGCCAAGTCCATGGTGTTCATGCCCATGGCCATCAGCTTCGTCGGCGCCAGCGTGATCTGGAAATTTGTCTACGACTATCGCGGCCCGGGCTCGGAACAGATTGGCATCATCAATGCCATCGTAACCGGCATGGGCTTTGAGCCGCAGGCCTGGGTCACCGTACCCTTCTGGAATAATTTTTTCCTGATGGTGATCCTGATCTGGATTCAGACCGGCTTTGCCATGGTGATTTTGTCCGCGGCACTGCGTGGTGTGCCAACCGAGACCATCGAGGCGGCGCGCATTGACGGTGCCAGCGAGCTGCAGATCTTTTTCGAGATCATGGTGCCGCAAGTCATGTCTACCATTCTGGTGGTGTGGACCACCATCACCATCACGGTGCTCAAAGTCTTCGACATCGTCATGGCCATGACTGGAGGCCAGTGGGACACCAGTGTGCTGGCCAATCTCATGTACGACTGGATGTTCCGGGGGGGTGGCGACTACGGGCGCAGCTCCACGCTAGCCATGGTCCTGATGTTTGCCGTGATCCCGGTGATGGCGTTCAACATTCGCCGTTTCCGCACCGAAGAGGCGCAACGATGAAGAAATATTTCAGTGTGTCTTCCGTTGCCGCGCAGCTACTGCTGCTGGCGATCGTCATTGTCTGGGTGATGCCGACCTTTGGCTTGCTGGTATCGAGTTTCCGGAACAAGGAACAGTTGGTGACCAGTGGCTGGTGGACCGCGCTATCCACACAGACTCGCGCCGACATGCGGCGCACGGGCGGCGCCCAAAGCGTGGTCAAGGAGGGCGATAAATACGTCATCAGCGGACGGCTGTTCGCCGAGCAAGCCGGTGTAAAACTCAAGAAGTTTTCGCTCAAATCGTCCGCGCCCGGTGAGTTCGATGTCGGCGCCAAGCTGGAAGTGGCAGACAGTCAGATTTTTGACGAAGAGGACGGCGTGCCGGATGGCATGCTCACGGTAGCCGCTGACAGCACTTACCGACTGGAGTTAAGTGGCCCGTACGACAAACCTAATGGCATTCGAATATTTTTCATAGCCGATTCGCCACCGGTATTCTTGACTCAGAACTACGAAAAAGTAGTGGCTTCCGAGGGTGTGGGCCAGGCCTTCCTGAATACCTTCAAGGTCACGATCCCGGCCACCTTCATCCCCATTCTGATTGCAGCTTTCGCCGCCTACGCCTTCAGCTGGATGAATTTTCCCGGCCGTAAATGGTTGTTCGTTGTGGTGGTAGGACTGCTGGTGGTGCCCTTGCAAATGTCCCTGATCCCGTTATTGCGGCTCTACAACCAATTGGGCGAGAGTTTGGGCATGGAGTCAAAGTCCTACCTGGGGGTGTGGCTGGCCCACTCGGCCTTCGGCCTGCCGTTGGCCATCTACCTGTTGCGCAACTACATTGCAGCCTTGCCCAGAGACATCATTGAAAGCGCCCGCATGGACGGCGCGTCGCATTTCCAGATTTTCAGCAGCATCGTGTTGCCCTTGTCGATTCCGGCGCTGGCCAGTTTTGCCATCTTCCAGTTTTTGTGGGTATGGAACGACTTCCTGATTGCGCTGGTTTTCCTGGGCAAACAGCCGGACAACATCGTGCTGACGATCAAGCTCAATGACCTGATGGGATCGCGTGGCGAAAGCTGGGAAATTCTCACCGCCAGCGCCTTTGTCTCGATTGCGGTCCCGGTCGCCGTGTTCTTCTCGCTGCAACGCTTCTTTGTTCGCGGACTGCTGGCTGGGTCGGTCAAGGGCGGGTAACAGAGAGGCCTATTGATACGAAAGAATTCGTTCTTCCCGCCTGCGCGGGAAGGACCTATCGATCGGTTTCCTCTCTCCTTCAGCACCGCAACAAGGCTTGAAGCATCAGGGCACTTTTCTTGTACGTTCTTTTTTGAGTCTCGAAGTCGACATGCACAATGCCAAAGCGCTGGCTGTAGCCCTGTGCCCATTCAAAGTTGTCCAGCAGGCTCCAGACGTAGTACCCGCGAATGTCTGCGCCCTGCTCAATGGCCTCGGACAACTTTTCCAGATGCAGCTGAAGGTAGCGACAGCGCATATCGTCGTTGCAGACGCCATCAACCACGGGCGTGTTGTCGGCAGCGCCATTTTCCGTAATCCAGATGGGAGGAAGTGGCCACTTGTGACACAGATTCTGAATCACGCGCTTCAGCCCTTCCGGATAAATCTCCCAGCCGAAATCGGTCAGGTTTTTACTGGCATCCGGCGGCACCAAGGTATAGCCCCGCTGGGCATCAGCCGAGTTAAGCGGAGCCTGGGCAAAGGAACGCGTGTAGTAATTGAAACCGATGAAATCAAGCGGCTGGGCGCAAATTTCCGCGTCTCCCGCCCAACGGTCGGCGATGCGCGAGCCCATTTGCGCCAGCAGTTCTTGCGGCCATTCACGGCCGAAAAGGGGATTCAGAAAGCACTCATTGCGTTCGTATTCCGCCATATTGGCCGCTTGCGCATCGGCCAGTTCGGAACTCGCCGGATCGCACAGCTCGGGATTGAGTACGATGCCCAAGGCTGCGCCGGCGTGCTCGCTGCGCCACGCTTGAACCCCCAGGCCATGCGCCAACAAAAGGTGGTGCGCCGCACTGAGGGCGCCCTCACGACTCTGGACGCCGGGTGCAAACACCCCGAGATCGTAGCCCAGGAATGCCGAGACCCACGGCTCATTCAAGGTCGCTACGCGGGGCAGGCGATCGCCCAGGTGCTGAGCTACCAGGTGGGCATAGTCGGCAAACCGGTAAGCGGTATCACGCTGCAGCC
>JANNNT010000499.1:0-7074 GCA_031398685.1 Rhodocyclaceae bacterium
AACGGCGCTGTGCTGGGCTGGCTCGGCGCACAACTGTCGGTGACCATTCACCTTCGCCGTATCGGCTGAGTCCCGTTGCCGGCCTGTGAGCCAGTAAAGACGGCCTTCTTCGAGCATACCGCCATGCCGGCCAATGTTAACGCGCCTCTTCAGCAAATACAAGGCGGAGAACGCCTAGTGATGCGCATTGCGAGCCACTGCCACAGCGACTACCGCGCGCCGGCTGCCCGGGTATGCTTCGGGCTCATCCGCAAATTTCACTCCAAGGACATTCATGCAGATCCCGTCAGGAACCCTCATCACCGCTCGCGCTCTTCTGTTCGACATGGATGGAACGCTGGTCGATTCAACCACCGCCGTGAAACGCATCTGGGACCGATGGGCGCGGAAACACGGCTTGTCGTTCAGCGAGTTCGAGCATCGCATGCACGGTCGCCGGGCCATCGACACCATGACGGAAATGGCTCCACCGGGAATTGACCCCGAGCAGGAAGTTCTACAGCTCGATGAAGAAGAACTGAACGAGACGGACGGCATCGTCGCCATCCCGGGCGCCTCCGAACTGCTTGCGTCACTGCCTCGCGGAAGCTGGGCACTGGTCACTTCGGCAGGGCCACCCTTGGCCCTGGCACGCATGACGGCCGCCGGATTACCCATGCCGGACATCGTCGTCACCTCGACCGATGTCGCTCGGGGCAAACCGCACCCGGCGTGTTATCAACTGGCGCTCGAACGGCTGGGGATCTCCAATGAAAGCGCGGTGGTTTTCGAGGATGCGCCCGCAGGACTGGCCGCCGGGCATGCCACCGGATGCAGAACCATCGCGCTGGCGACCATCACGCCCGGAGAACAACTTGATCATGAAGACTGGTTACCCGACCTGAGCGCCGTGGTTCTCGAGAACATTCTCGCCGGCGGCACATTGCAGCTACGAGTCCGCTGAGCGCCAGCGCCAGGACGCGCCGCAACGACCATGCTCGGCACGGCCGGTCAATACGTCGTTGTGCGTGAGCACCTGTTTGACCTGTTTGACTGACTATCGGTTTGCTTGGCCACCCTGAGAAGGCCGAGTACGCGCGCTCTATGTTTACTTGTAGTAGCCCGCTTTCTTCATCTCACGATCAGCCCTCACTTGTCCGGCTTTCAGGGCCTCGTTAACAGTCTTCAAGCCGGCCAGGGCTCCATTGATTTCCTCGCCCACCGCATCACCAATCTCCTGAAACTCCGGAATGGCGGCAAATTGCACGCCGACATACGGACTCTTGGGCAGCGTGCTATCTGTCGGGTTGGCCGTGTTAATGGCAACCATTTCGTTAGCGGCAAACTTGGCGACTTTCAGGAATTCGGGATTGGCGTAAGTACTCTTGCGAGTCCCGGTAGGAACGTTTGCCCAGCCCGTTTCGTTGCCGACCAGGTCGATATAGTCCCTGCTGGTGGCCCAAGTGATGAACTTCATCGCCGCCTTGATTTTCTGCGAGTGAGCAGGAACAGCCAACGACCAGGCCCAGAGCCAATTAGCGCCTTTCGGTGTAACCATGATCGGCGATTGCGCCAGGGCCACCTTGTCGCTCACCTTGCTGAACTTCGGATCCGAGATCGCCGCCCCGCTGATCGTAGCATCAACCCAAACGCCGCACTTACCGTCCGCAAACAGGGTGAGATTTTCCTTGTATCCATTGTCTGACGCACCAGGGGGGCCATACTTTGTCATCAGGTCGACATAAAAGGAAATCGCGTCATGCCACGGCCCGGAATCAATTTGAGGCTTCCAGTTCATGTCGAACCACTGACCGCCAAACGTGTTAACCATGGTTGAGAGCACGGCCATGTTTTCCCCCCAGCCTGCCTTTCCGCGCAAGCAAATGCCGTATACGCCTTTGGCCGGATCATGGATCTTGGCTGCCAGCTCCTTGATTTCAGGCCAGGTTGGGCGTCCTTTGACCCGAATACCGGCTTTGTCGGCCAAGTCTTTACGGTACATCAGCATCGAGCTTTCGCCGTAAAACGGCACGGCATAGAGTTTGCCGTCGACAGACAACCCACTACGTATGGCGGGCAGCAGATCGTCCACATTGTATTTTGGCGGAGGTTTTACTTCAGCCAGCCATCCTTTCTTTCCCCAGATCGGTGTTTCGTAGAAGCCGATTGTCATGACATCGAACTGCCCACCCCTGGTCATAATGTCTTGCGTCACGCGCCGGCGCAAAACGCTCTCATCCAGCGTAATCCACGTCAGTTTTATGTCAGGGTTCGCCGCCTCGAAAAATCTGCTGAGGCGTTTCATTTCAACCATCTGGCGATTGCTTACCGTCGCGATGGTCAGTTCTGTTGCCGCGTGGGCAACGCCCGTCAGTAAACCTAGAGCGATTGCAAGCGATGCGTTGAGTTTCACGAGTCAGTCTCCATTATAGAATCGGCATAGAATTGGCAACCCGCCGAATTTTTCAGGCGTCGGATTGATCCCTTTACTTCGCGAGCAGGATCGACATTACGGCGCCCAAATCCACGGGATCGGTTACATGTTTCGAGACGATCTTTGCCGCAAACAGCTCAAATCCGCTCATGCCGAGTTCGCTTCGATCGAGAACGACCACACCCTCCTTCTTTGCCTTGGCCAAAGCCTGATTCTCCGACTCGGTCCACAGCAACTTCATGTTCTCCGACGATTCCACGGCGGCAGTCTTCACGGCTTTTCTCTGTTCGCCGTCCAGACTGTCCCAGGTTTTTTTTGACATCACCAGCACATCCGGTACCGAGGTATGTTCGTCAAGACTTAGGTAGCGTGCATATTTGTAGTGCCCACTCGACATGAATTCGGGTAGGTTGTTCTCGGCGCCGTCGATCCCGCCATTTTTGAGCGCATCGCCCACCTTGTCGAGCTGCATGACAACAGGAACACCGCCCAATTGCGTAATCATGTCCTTGTAAACCGGGGAGTCCTGCACCTGAATACGCAAGTCCTTGAGATCGGATCGGATGCGTATTCCTTTCTTGGTCGTATAGAAGGATCGGGTTCCGGCGTCGTAGAACGCCAATACGATGCCGCCCGCTTTCTCAACCTCGGATTTGATGCGTTGCCCGAATTCTCCGTCCAGCACGTGCCACAAATGAGCGCGCGAGTGGAACAGGTAGGGCAGGCTCACAAGCTTGGCCGCCGGCACGTCGTTGCTGAGCACGCCGAGATTGATGCGCGCAATATCGAGCGAACCATTCCGGATATCGTCCCAGTATTTCGTTTGACCGCCGAGCTGGCCACTATGCTTGAGCTGAATGTCCAACTCGCTTCTGGATAACTCGGACAGGCGTAGCGCCATGACCTCTTCGGAGAAGACATGAATATGTCCCGGCGGATTCACCTCGGCAAACACCAGTTCCCTGGCCCCGACCGGCGCTGCGGTCGCGCCGGCAAGAGCCAGGAAAGACATACTCACCCACAGCTTCCAAACCTGTCGCATAGAGCCCCTCTCCAATTGTAAGTAGTACCAAAATTAAAACCGGATTCTGTTGACCTCCCACCTCCCCTCAGCGCAGCCACGGCAAGGATGCGGACAGCGGCGACCTACCCGCGAAACGCGACGATCGTTTTCGTGGCGCGATGATCGCGCATAAACACCTCAGGTTACCGAACGTGGATTTGACGACTTAGCGCTCCGCATAGCGGCACCAATAAGGCGGCAAATTCTACTGATACCAAAACATCAGGCGCCCAGTACCGATGGGGCGCTGTTTTGGCTTCTGGAATAGCGATCACGACGGCAAATCGACCATCACCTTCATGATCGAGGCGCCATTCGTGTCAATGTAACGATAGGCTTCCGGCCACTCGGCAAACGCAAAATGCCGGGAGACCAGAGGCGCGATTGAAATCGACGAGGCGAGAAGCTTGACCGCCTCTTCCCAGTCGTCGCGCCAGTACATCATGCTTCCCGCCAGAACGATTTCGTGCTCGCCGACGACGCCCATGTCGACGACCGGCGGTTTGCCGTAAACCCCGACGATGAGGATCATTCCGCCTTTCTCGATGGATTTGACGGCCGAACCCAGCGACGCCTCGACTCCAGCAGCTTCAAAGGCGATATCGAAACCGCTGTCGCCGAATGCGGCGGTGGTGGCGTCTTTAAGCGACTCCCGCGACGTGTTGATGGCGTAGTCAACACCGCACTTCTTCGCGACGTCGAGCCGATAGTCGGCGATATCGGTGATCAATACCTTAGCGGCACCGCGAGCTTTCGCCAGCTGGGCGATCAGGTTGCCTATCGTTCCGGCGCCGAGTACGACCACGTTGCGCCCGGCCAGGTCGCCTGCGCGATTACAGGAGTGAACGGCGACTGAAACCGGCTCAACGAACGCCCCTTGATCGGCGGAAAAATCGTCGGGCAAAACCACCAGACGTTCAGCCGGAATATTGTAAAACTCGCGTCCGCAACCATCGGCCTGAAAGCCGCGAACCTTGAGATTTTCGCAGATGTTGAAACGCCCCTTCTTGCACGGGTTGCAGTGCCCACAGACGATCTGCGGTAGCGCCGTGACCTTGGTGCCGATCGGCGGTGCATCGTCCACGCCCGGCCCGATCGCGTCCACCGTTCCCATAAATTCATGCCCCTGTATCACCGGGTAGGGCGTGAACGGATGCGAACCGTGCCAGACGTGAATATCGGAGCCGCAGATCCCGATCTGCTGAACATGTACCCGGACTTCTCCAACGCCGGGCGGCGTCTGCGCGACATCCTCAAAACGTATGCTTCCGGGCTTTTCCATTGTGGCTTGTTTCATGGCAAATTCTCCATTGATTGTGTGCGAATAACGGCCTCGATTTTCTGCAACCCGGCCACGTGCATCAGTTTGAACTGCGCACCAAAAGCGGCTGTCCGGCCAGCGCTTCAGACTGAAGAACCGCCGAAACGGCTTCCAGCCTGCTTGCGAAATTCCGAAGGGGTGACGCCCTTTATTTCCTGAAAACGGCGATTGAAGTTGGCTACATTGTTAAAGCCGACTTCATAACAGATGTTGGTGATGTAGCGATCGGAACTCATCAGCAATTGGCAGGCACGATTGATGCGCACGCGATTGACAAAATCCGTGTAGGTATTGCCGGTAGCACGACGGAAAAACCGGGAAAACCGGCTTTCGCTCATGCCTAGGCCGGCAGCGACATCAGCGGCGGTGATCGATTGCGCCACATTCTCCGTAATGCGGCTGACAATGGCGTTGATCTGCTCAAGCTCTGCATCGTTGTCCAATCCCCGCATTTGCACACTGGACAGCAATCGGTAGTCGGTCCATCGTGTCAGCTCGGTCATCAGCTCAAGAAAGGCCGTGAGCCGACGCAAGCCCCTTGCGGCCTTGACTTTATGCCAATACTCCTCGCCGCTTTGCGAGAGGCCAAAAAATTCTATGCCGTAGCGCGCCCGCTCCAGCAAGGGCAGCACTTCGATCAACTCAGGAATCAACTGGCAGGCTTTTTCAATCGGCGCATGCTGAAACTGGATGACCAGGTCGCGCTTGGCGACACCTTCTGCAGGCAGATCGTGCGAGATCCAGTTGTGTGGCAGCCCAGGGCCACACAACACCACATGACCGGGCTCGAAGGGGCCGATCCAGTCGCCCACAAAGGCCTTTCCCGAGGTTGCGGTGATCAGGTGCAACTCGTATTCGTCATGACAATGCCAACGCGCCAGCGGCGTCGGGTAACCATGGTCCAGGCAGCGGATGAAGCCTACTTGAGCTGTCGGTTCATAACCCAGGGATGGATTACGGTTGAAATCAGCCTCCAGTTCAGGCTGGCGTTGTCGATTCGAACGGTGACTGGCAGGGGCGGTCATGGCAGGCTTTGGCGTGTTGAGTTCAACTCATCACGCTACCGCCATCCACATTGAGTGTTTGCGCGGTAATGTAAGAGGCTTCATCACTGGCCAGGAATATGGCCGCACCGGTAATGTCGGTGGGGTCGCCCATATAGCCCAGCGGCACCGCTCTACCCACCTGTTTTTTCTTTTCGCCCAGGGGCAAGTTCTCGAATTTGGCAAACAGGGCGTCAACATGTGCCCACATCGGCGTATCGATAACGCCGGGCGCAATGGCATTGACCCGGATGTGGTGCGGAGCCATGGCCAGTGCGGCGCTCTGCGTGTAGCTGATGATCGCCGCCTTGGTGGCACAGTAATGCGCCACCAGTGCCTCGCCGCGACGGCCGGCCTGGGAGGCCATATTGATGACCGCACCGCGGGTACGGTGCTCCAGCATATGCACCAGCACCTTCTGCATCACGAAAAACGAGCCTTTCACATTCACCGCAAAGAGCTTGTCGAACATGGCCTCATCACTTTCCAGCAGCGGAGCCATTTCAAAAATACCGGCATTGTTGAACAGGATGTGGATGGGTCCGAATTGTTCGCAGGACTGCGCAATCAGTCGGGCGATATCGCTTGCCTGAGTCACGTCAGCCGCAATGTAATGCAGTTGCCCCGGGTACAGCGCCGCCAGGCTCTGAATCTCCGGAGAAGCCTGCGCCGACAAATCCACCACGCTGCAGCGCGCGCCTTCGCGCAGGTACGCGGCGGCCACGGCGGCACCGATGCCGCCACCGGCACCGGTCAGCAGAGCATGCCGATTGTTCAGTCTCGGCAGCCGCTCCTTACCCGAACCGGATGCCGTATTCATGGCCGATGGTTTTTCACGAACTGGGTAACGCGATCATAGGCCGCGCGAATCGCATTCACCACCTCGGGGTTATTGGTCAAGGAACCCCACAACACCGGGTCAGCGCAGTAGGCGGCCACCGGATCGGCGGCTGCGCAGACGGCATGCGCGGCGTCCGGGTCCATGCCCTGATCCTGGTAGGTGTAGGCAATTTCACCGCGATGCCAGCGTTGCAGATAGGCCAGGAAGAAAGCGGGCAGCATGGCCACGCTGGCGATTGACTGCCCGCGCGCCAGACGTTCGCGGAAAGTCGGCGTGATGAAGCCCGGAATTTTGGAGTAGCCATCCATCGCCACGCGCTGGTTGGTATCGCAAATCGCCGGGTTGCCGAAGCGATCCAGCACCACGTCGCGATAGGCGGCCAAGTCGATGGGG
>JANNNT010000529.1:0-4772 GCA_031398685.1 Rhodocyclaceae bacterium
AGACCTGCGTGTCATGCTTCCACACCTACGCTCGCCGAGGAGGAGGACATCGCGGTGGGCCAGCTTCGGTTCGACACGTCTTCTGGCTACCGGATCAGCCGAATCGCCGCACCTTCCCGACGGGGTGGTCCCCGTCAGTGGCTGGTTGTTGTCAACCTTGCAGCATTCGTCCCCGGATACAGCGGCGGGCCCGCCACGGATTTACACCGTGTTCCGTTTCGTCGAACCGAACGGTGCCCGCATTCTCCCCGAGAAGGCAGGCGTCGGTCAAGTGACGCTCTGGCTAGTGTGGTCTCGGAAAACTGAAAGCGCGAATGAGCACCGAGAGGAAAAATAGCAGTCCGGCGGCTGCCAGCCCGAGCCCTTTGAAACGTCCAAATGCCAGTAGTGCGTCGCCGCCAGCATGGACAAGGTGCCCTGTACCACCAGCACCAGTGGGCTAACAAAAACGGCAAGGGCAGAATGCCGAGATAGATCAGGGTCCCCGTCCTGCTTGCTTTTTGGGGGTCGGGCTGTCCGTGTCCCCGAGGTGCTGTGCCAGAAAATCCATCAACACGCGCAAGCGGTGCGGGATGTGCCGGTTTCCGGGTAACACCACGTGGATGCCCAACTCCGGGGTGGGAAACGCCTTCAGGATGCTCCTCAGAGCCCCGCTCTCCAGCCATTCTCCAGCACTGAACATGGGCTCGTACACGATACCCAGCCCAGCCGCGGCACCCTTGAGCAGTACGTCGCCATTATTGGTCTGCAGACGGGAACGGATGGGAAACATCTCCAGCTTGCCGTCGATCATGAAGCCCCAGCGCTGGCCGTTGGCCGTCGCCGTGTAGCCCAGGCACTGGTGATGGATCAATTCCGACGGGTGCCGGGGCTCGCCGTGACGATCCAGATAGTCGGGTGAAGCGACCACCACCATGCGCCCGCACCCGAGACGCCGCGCCACGTCGCCGGGGTCCAGTTTGGATGTAATGCGTACCGCCATGTCGATGCCCTCCTGGATCAGGTTGGATCGGCGGTCGGAATAATCCATGTCCAGTTCCACTTCCGGGTAAAGACGGGAAAATTCCAGCAACAGCGGCGCCAGATGCTTGAGGCCATAAACCAGCGGAAGGCTCAGGCGGATCAGGCCGCGAGGCGTTTGGCGCTCTTCGGCCAGCCCGGTTTCCGCCACTTCGACCAGATTGAGGATAACCCGGCACTTTTCCAGATAGACCGCCCCGGCAGACGTGAGCGATAAACGCCGGGTGCTGCGGGCGAGCAGCTTGGCGCCCAGATGCGTCTCCAGTGCCGCGACCTGCCGTGTTACTACGGAACGGGCCACGCCCAACTGCAATGCCACCGCGGAAAAACTGCCCAGTTCCGCCACCCGAACAAAAACGCGCATGGCTTCTAGCCGATCCATCGTCACTCCTTTGTTGCTTTATTGGTAACAAACATTTCCAGATTGTCCCCTATTTCGCTGCAGATGAAAGAACTAAAGTACAGCCATGTACTCAGGAGCCCCAATGGAAACCACCGATAACTCGTTGCCCAGTCTTTTTGTTCCGCACGGAGCACCCACCTTCGCCCTGCACCCCGGTGCGGCGGGTGCGGCACTGATCAGCGCCGCCGCCAGCCTGGCCCGTCCGCGTGCCATCGTCGTGGTCAGCGCCCACTGGGAAACCCCCCAGCCCACGGTAGGTTTTGCCGAACGGCCTGAAACCATTCACGACTTCCGGGGTTTCCCCGACGCGCTTTATGCCATGCGCTACCCGGCTACCGGCTGCCGCGAAGCCAGCGGCGAGGTACTCGAAGCTTTGGTTAATGCCGGTTTTAAGGCCCAGGCGGACGCCAGTCGCGGTCTCGATCACGGGGCCTGGCTACCCCTGCGCCTGATGTTCCCGGAGGCCGATGTACCGGTTCTTCCGCTATCCATCCAGAGCCACCTGGGGCCGGAACATCATTACCGCCTCGGTCAGGCGCTCGCTCCCTTGACGAGCCAGGGCTTCCTCATCCTTGCTTCGGGCAACCTGACCCACAATCTGGGGGATTACCAGCGCGCTTTTGCGAATGGCGGCCAGACACCGGCCTATGTCCGCAATTTTTCCGACTGGTTCTGGTCGAAACTGCAAGCACACGATCTGCCGGCCTTGCTCGATTACCGCCATCAGGCGCCTGAGGCGGTGCGTGCTCATCCGCGGGACGAACACCTGCTGCCGCTTTATGTGGCTCTCGGTGCCGCCGGCGAAAAGGCGCAGCCCCAACGACTCCATGCCGGCATCGACGACTACGTCATCGCCATGGATGCCTTCGCTTTCCAACCTGCCCACCATTGAGAACTGCCATGAAAAAATATACGCCGGTCGCCATCGCGCTGCACTGGTTGATGGCCATCGGCCTCATCGGCCTGTTCGCCTTCGGCCTCTATATGGCGGATCTGCCGCTATCGCCGACAAAACTCAGGTATTACTCCTGGCACAAATGGGCCGGCGTGACCCTGTTCCTGCTGGCGCTTGTCCGCCTGGCCTGGCGCTTCGCCCACCGTCCGCCGGCCCTGCCGGCGCACATGGGCCGGGGCGAACAGTTCGTCGCGCACGCCGGTCACGGCCTGCTTTACCTGCTGATCCTCGCCATTCCCCTGTCGGGCTGGCTGATGAGTTCGGCCAAGGGGATCCAGACCGTACTGATCGGGGTGCTGCCGATTCCCGATCTGCTGGAGAAAAACAAGGAACTGGGCAACCTGCTGCAAACGCTGCACTGGGGGCTCAACATGCTGCTCGCGGCGATTGTCATCGGCCATGTCGCGGCCGCCCTCAAGCACCACTTCATCGACAAGGACGACGTGCTGACCCGCATGTTGCCCGACCACGGTAAACATTGATTTTTGCCTCATCACCGGAGAACCGATCATGAACAACAAGAAACTTATTGCTCTTCTTTCACTCACCGCCGCCCTCGGTCTGCCCATCGCCGGCCATGCCGCTGAATTCAGCGCGGTGCAGGCCGACAAGAGCACTCTCGTTTTCGCCTTCAAGCAGATGAATGTCGGCATGGACGGGCGCTTCAAGAAATTCGCCGTGCAACTGAGCTTCGATCCGGCCAAGGCCGCCAGCGCCAAGGTCAGCCTCGATGTGGATTTGGCCAGCATCGACACCGGCTCTTCAGAAGGCGACGACGAAGTGGCCGGCAAGCAGTGGTTCAACACCAAGGCTTTCCCTACCGCCCACTTCGCCTCCAGCAGCGTCAAGCCGCTCGGTAACAACCGCTATGACGTGGCGGGCCAGCTCACCATCAAGGGCCGTACCCAGCCCGTGACCGCGCCGACCACGGTAACGATTCAGGGCAACAACGCCACCTTTGACGGCGCCTTCGTCCTCAAGCGCGCCGATTTCGCCATTGGCGAAGGTCCCTGGGCCGATTTTGGCACCGTCGCCAATGAAATACAGATCAAGTTCCACGTCCTCGCCACCAGCGGGAAATAAGCGTCACCCACCGTTCTACCGTCACCCAAACAAGGAGCTACACCATGAAAAAAACGACCCGCCTCGCACTTGCCGCCGCCGCTATCGCCACCCTGAGCGGAGCTGCTGCTGCCGCCCCGGAAACGTTCGTCATCGACGGCACCCACAGTTTCCCCCGCTTCTCCTACAGCCACTTCGGCTTCTCCACGCAGCTCAGCCGCTTCAACAAAACCACCGGCAAGATCGTGCTCGACCAGGCCGCCAAAACCGGTTCAGTGGATGTCGTCATCGACACCAAGTCCGTAGATACCGGCTTCACCGTGTTCAACGGCCACATCCAGGGCGAGGATTTTCTCGACACCGAGAAGTACCCCACCGCCACCTTCAAGTCCACCAAAGTGCACTTTGAAGGCGACAAACCCGTCTCCGTGGACGGCAGCCTGACCATCAAGGGGGTATCCAAGCCCGTCACCCTGACTCTCAACACCTTCCAGCTGATGCCCCACCCGATGATGAAGAAGGACGCGATCGGCGCCAACGCCACCACCAAAATCAAACGTACCGAGTTCAATGCCGGAAAATACGCCCCCAACGTCGGCGATGAGGTGACCATCGACATCGCCGTCGAAGCCATCAAGGAATAAGTCCTGATCGCTGGTGCTTCAGAATCCCCTGCTCGGCGATGACGATCCGGGGATTTTTTTCAAGGTTGATTTCTGCGCACGTTCATTTCAGCAATCGGCGACGGGTCAGCACCGTGGCGATGCAGAAAGCGACAGCGGCGATGCTCAGCAAGGCGGTGACGTGTCCAATGGCGTTCTGTGGAATGTCACCGATCAGCAGGGGGCGGGCGAGTTGAACGGCGTGGGCCAGCGGTAGCCAGCTGGCGACGGCATGTACCGCTGACGGCAGCTGGTCAGCGGGGAAGAATACGCCGGAGACGAGCAGCATGGGCGTGATGAAGAGCGTGAAGTAATACATGAAGAAATCGTAGGACGGCGCCAGTGCGCAGATGATCAGCCCCATCGCAGAAAACGTGATGCCGGTGAGAAAAATGACCGGAATCACCCACAGCGCCAGCGGGGAGGTCGTCAGGCCAAGGGCGGCGATGACGAGCAGGATGGCCAGCCCGGAGAGCAGGCTTTTGCTGGCGGCCCAGACCAGTTCACCGGCCAGGACATGGTCGAGAGAAAGCGGGGTGTTGAGGATGGCGTCCCAGGTTTTCTGCACATGCATGCGCGAGAAGGCCGAGTAAAGAGCCTCGAAAGTCGCGGCGTTCATGGTGCTGGCGACGACCGTACCGGCGGCGAGAAAGCTCACGTAGCTGACGCC